>JAUIDE010000015.1 GCA_030429105.1 Alphaproteobacteria bacterium | reverse complement strand
GCGGAAACGCGGCCGCCGGGGGCGGCGGCCGCGGGCAGATCAGCCGCGTGTCTGATCTGCCGGGCGCGCTTGGGACCGATCCACTGAATGACAATGCCGGGCCGCTTGGGACTGTCCTGATGCGCCCCCCTCGGCGATTCCCGCTTGACCGGCCCCCTTGAAAGGATTTTGTCGCAATCGGGCGTCGGAAAGGGGCGAACACCTATGGAGCGGGCAAACGGGGCGGAAACGGCGGCGGAGGCGCGGGCCTTCGTCTTTCTCCTGCTCGACCGCTTCTCGATGATCGCCTTCGCCGCGGCGATCGAGCCCCTGCGCGTCGCCAACCGGATGGCGCGACGGGAGCTCTATTCCTGGCGCCTCGTGGCGGAGGACGGGGCCGTCGCCACCTGCTCCAACGGCACCCGCGTGATGGTGGATGACGGTTTCGCCGATCTGGACAAGGACGCGATGGTCATCGTCTGCGGCGGGCTCGACATCGCCCATACAGCGACGCGCGGCGCGCTGACCTGGCTCCGCAAGCAGGCGCGCCGCGGCGTCGGCATGGGCGCCGTCTGCACCGGCGCCTGGGCGCTGGCGAAGGCCGGCCTGCTCGAAGGCGTCCGCTGCACGATCCACTGGGAAAACCGGGAGAGCTTCCGCGAGGAATTCCCCGATCTCCGCCTCTCCAACCGCTATTTCGAGCGGGACGGCGCGCGCTGGACCTCCTCGGGCGGCGCGGCGGCCTCCGACATGATGCTCGCCATGATCAACGAGGAGCAGGGGCGGGACCTCGCCGCGATGGTGGTGGACCAGCTCGCCCTCACCCCGCTCCGCGCCGCGGCGGACGAGCAGCGCCTCTCCGTCCCCGCCCGGATGGGCGTGCGCCATCCGAAGCTGACCGAGGTGATCCGCCGGATGGAGGCGAATATCGAGGAGCCGATCAGCCCCGCCATCCTCGCGGAGGAGAGCGGCATGTCCACCCGGCAGCTCGAACGCCTCTTCCGCCGCTATCTCGACCGGTCGCCGAAGCGCTACTACATGGAGTTGCGGCTCCAGCGCGCGCGCAACCTCCTCCTCCAGACGGACATGAGCGTCATCAACGTCGCCCTCGCCTGCGGCTTCACCTCGCCCTCGCATTTCTCGAAATGCTACCGCAGCCAGTATGACAGGACGCCCTATCGCGAGCGCGGCGTGGCGGACGCCGCGCCGGCGAAGCGGAGCTGAGGCGCCTCAGCGGCGGCGCCGCGCCCGCGCCGCGACAAGCCCGAGGCCGAAGAGCATCAGCGGCCCGGAGGCCGGCAACGGCACGTTCGATACGGCGGGCGGCGGCTCCTGATAGACATACCGCAGCGTGAGCCCGCCCGAGACGGAGCCGTTCGCGCTCACCGCCGCCGAAAGCGGCAGGATCGTTCCTGCGTCGCAGGCCGCCTGATCCTCCGGCGCGCAGGAGGTCAGGTCGGCGATGATGGACCGGCGCAAGACGCCGAACCGCGGCATCACGGCCAGCGAGAAGGCGACCTCGCCCGGCCCCTCGAAGGAATCGACCGTCGCACCCTCGCGGAAGGCGAAGGCGGCGAGCGTGGCGGGCGAATAGCTGATCGTCACGCTCTCCAGGCCGCCGAGCGCGCCGTTCCATTCCTTCGTCTTCGCGCCCTGGAACCAGCCGATCAGCGAGCCGTCCTCCAGCTTCAGCACCGTGTCGAGCTGGGCGAAGGTCTTGAACCGGAGGTCGAACGGATTCGGGTTGGAGACGTCGACGGCGAAGCCCGTCAGCCCGGCGGAAAGCGCGATCTCGACCCGCATGAGCAGGCCGAGCGCCCCGTCGAACCGGTCGAAGACGAGCGGCGGCGCGAGCGTCCCCGCGGCTCCGTCCTCGACCGCGACGTCGAAGACCCGCTGCTGCTCCAGCGTCACCGTCGCCGCCGCGAGCGGCGCGGCGAAACCCGACAGGGCGGCGAAGGCCGAAGCCGCCAGGCTCCAGACTCCACGCCGCGATCCGCACGCGAGTCGCATTTTCTTGATCCCCACCGAAGGTTCCTTAGTACCTCAAATTTTCCGCTTTCGTGAGTGTCGAATCGCACGGAGACTGGCGTTGACGGCGATTCCGCCGGAAAGCTGACGCCATGCGACAACCCAAGATCATCAGCACCCTCGCGACCTACAACCGGCGGGAGGCGCAGGCCGATCTCTTCGCCGGGATCACCGTCGCGATGGTCGCCCTCCCGCTCTCCATCGCCATCGCCATCGCCTCCGGCGCGACCCCGGCGCAGGGGCTCGTCACCGCCATCGTCGCCGGCTTCCTGATCTCCGCGCTCGGCGGCAGCCGGGTGCAGATCGGCGGGCCGACCGGGGCCTTCATCGTCGTCGTCTACGGGGTCATCGCCGCGCACGGCTATGACGGGCTGGTGCTCGCGACCTTCATGGCCGGGCTCATCCTGCTCGTCGCCGGCTGGTTCAGGGCGGGCCGCCTCATCGCCCTCGTGCCGGAGGCGGTGATCGACGGGTTCACCATTGGCATCGCGATCATCATCGCGACGAGCCAGATCAAGGACCTTGCGGGCCTGTCGCTGGCGGAGGTTCCGGCGGACTTCCTGCCGAAGATCGCCGCGCTCTGGGCGGCGCGGGGCGGGCTGGACCCGGCCGCGCTCGGAACAGGGCTCGCCGTGATGGTCCTCATCGTCCTCTTTCGCCGCGCCGCGCCGAAGCTGCCGGGCCTCATCGTCGCCGTCGCCCTCGGCTCCGCCGCCGCGCTCCTCCTCGGGCTCGATGTGGAGACGATCGAGGGCCGGTTCGGCGCGCTCCCCGCCGCGCTCCCGGCGCCGATGCTGCCGGAGGTCACATGGGCGCGGATCGTGGAGCTTCTCCCCTCCGCCCTCGTCATCGCCTTTCTCGCAGGCATAGAGAGCCTCCTCTCCGCCATCGTGGCGGACAGGATGATCGGCGGCGCGCATCGCCCGAACGCGGAGCTGATCGCCCAGGGAGCGGCCAATCTCGGCTCCGCGCTTTTCGGCGGCCTGCCGGCGACGGGCGCCATCGCCCGCACCGCGACCAATGTGCGCGCCGGGGGCAGGACGCCGGTGGCGGGGATCGTCCACGCCCTCACGATCCTCCTCGTCATGCTCCTCGCCGCGCCGCTCGCCGGGGCGATGGCCCTGCCGGCGCTCGCCGGTCTCCTCATCCTCACCGCCTGGAACATGGCGGAGCCCGGCAAGCTCCGCGCCCGCCTCTCGGGCAGGCGTTCGGACGCGGGGCTGCTGCTCCTGACGATGGCGCTGACCGTCCTCGCCGATCTCACCGTCGCCATCGGCGTCGGCGTCGCGCTCGGCCTCGCCCTCCGGCTCCTGCGGCGGGAGGCGCCGCCCGCGAAGCATGACCCGCGGGAGCGGTGAGCCGCCGCGTTGACCCTTCGCAAAGCCTCGCCTAAGCCGCGCGGCGAAGGAGAGGCGCGCGTGAAACGGTTCTGGAAAGAGGCGAAGGCGGAGGCGGCGGAGGAGGGCTGGACCGTCCGGCTGGACGGCCGCCCGCTCCGCACCCCGGCCAAGGCCCCCTTCCTCGCGCCGACCCGCGCGCTGGCGGAGGCCGCGGCGGCGGAATGGGCGGCGCAGGGCGCGGAGGTGAAGCCGGCGGAGATGCCCTTCACCCGCGCCGTCAACACCGCGATCGACCGCACCCGCCCGGAATGGGAGGCCGTCGCCGCCGCCGTCGCCGCCTATGGCGGTTCCGATCTCCTCTGCTACCGCGCCGAGGGGCCGGAGGCGCTCCGCGCCCGGCAGGACGCGCACTGGAACCCGCTGCTGGACTGGGCGGAGGAGGCGCACGGCGCCCGGCTCGTCACCGCCTCCGGAATCGTCCACCGCGCGCAGGAGGAAGCCGCGCTCGCCCGGCTCGAAGCCGCCGTCCGGCGGTTCGACGCCTTCGGCCTCACCGCGCTCTATGACCTCACGGCGCTCTCCGGCTCGCTCGTCATCGCGCTCGCGGTCGCCCATCGCCGGCTCGATGCGGGCGAAGGCTGGCGGCTCAGCCGCATCGACGAGACGTGGAACGAGGAGCAATGGGGCGTGGACGACCTCGCCGCCGCCACCGCCGCCCGCAAGGCGCGGGATTTCGAGGTGGCGGCCCGGATGCTCGCCCTGCTCGAAGCCTGAGTCAGGCCGCCCGCGCCCGCCGCCAGGTCCGCGCCGCCTCGCCGAAGGCGGCGAAGAGCCGGGCGGAGACGGGGTCCGACTCCGCCTCGTATTCCGCATGCCACTGGACGCCGATGACGAGCCCGCGCGCCTCCGGCACGCTGATCGCCTCGATAACCCCGTCCTCCGCGACGCCCTCGATCAGCACGCCGCGCCCCGCATCGACGCAGGCCTGCCCGTGCAGCGAGTTGGTGACGATCTCCTCCGTCCCGAGCGTGCGGGCGAACCAGCCGCCGGGCGTCAGCGTCACCTTGTGGCGCTTCCGGAAGATGATCTCGTGGTTGGTCTCCCCCGGCGGCATCCGGTGGTTCATCTTGCCCGGCAGGTCCCGGATTTCCGGGTGCAGCGTGCCGCCGAGCGCGACGTTGATCTCCTGGATACCCCGGCAGACGCCGAAGACCGGCATCCCGATCTCGATCGCCGCGCGGATCAGCGGCAGCGTGATGTCGTCCCGCCCCTCGTCATAGGGCTCATGCGCGGGGGAGGGTTCGTGGCCATAGCGCGTCGGATGCACGTTCGGCCGCCCGCCCGTCAGAAACAGCCCGTCGATGGCCGAGAGCACCTCCTGCACCGTCACCGAGCAGGGCATCCCCGGAATGATCAGCGGCAACCCGCCCGCGGCCTTCGCCACGGCTGAGATGTTGCGCTCGCCCGAAGCCTGCACGCGATAGGCGTCGTTGATGAGCTGCATTCCGCCCGACACGCCGATCACCGGTCTCGTCATGCTCTGACTCCCCTGAGGACGCCCGAAAATGCACGAAAGCGGCCGTTGACGCAATTCCGTCATGCAGGCTGACCCATTTCCCGGGCGCGGCGGCCCTCGCGCCGCGCCGGAACCTGTGGCATTCAGGCCCCGTCGCGGACGTGGCGAAACAGGTAGACGCAGCAGACTTTGACTTTGGAGCGCCCGGGGGGAAACGCCCGGTGCGGAACCGCTCAAATTCGGGGAAAGCTCTGGGCCGCGGCCCGTGCCGATCCCGAGCCAAGCCCGGCTCGCCCGGGAAGGTGTAGAGACTAGACGGGCGGCGCCTACAGCCTCAGGGCCAGGGCGAAGGGATAGTCCAGACCACGAACGCCGGGGCGCCCCGGCGGCGGCGAAAGCCGAAGTGGTACGAAAATCTGCTTCCCTCCGGGAGTGCGGGTTCGAGCCCCGCCGTCCGCACCACCCGCCCTCAGGGCCCCAGCGCCTCCGGCCCGATCTTGCGGAAAACCGGTTGGCCGATCTGCCCCATCGTCCGCAGAAGTTCCGTCTTCAGGATATCGAAGGCCCGCGCCGCCCCCGCCTCCCCGCCCGCTCCGGCGCCATAGGCGAAGGCCCGGCCCGCCAGCGCGAACTCCGCGCCGAGCGCCTTCGCCCGCGCGATGTCCGCCCCCCGCCGCACCCCGCTGTCGAGGATCAGCGTCATCCGCCCCGCCGCCGCGGCGGCGATCTCGGGCAGAACCTCGGCGGAGGCCGGCGCGTAATCCGCCTGCCGCCCGCCATGGTTGGAGACGACGAGCCCGTCGCACCCCGCCGCCGCCGCCTTCTCCGCATCGTCCGCCCGCATCACGCCCTTGAGGAGGAGCGGGCCCTTCCACCGGTCGCGGAGCCGCTTCAGCCCGTCCCAGTCGAACCGGTCCGCGATGAGCAGCCGCTTCTGCACCTCCGCCAGCGTCATCGAGGCGTAGGCGCCCGCCCGCGCCCCCGAGAGATTCGCGAAATGCGGCGCCCCCGCCCGCAGCGTCCCGAGCGACCAGCGCGGATGAAGCGCAAGGTCGGCGAGGATCGAGGGCGTCGGGCGGAAGGGGATGCGGAGCCCGTTCCTGATGTCCCGGTCCCGCTTCCCCGTCGTCGGCACGTCCACGGTGACGAGCAGAACCTCGCAGCCCGCCGCCTCCGCCCGGTCGAGGAAATGCGCCGTCATCTCCCGGTCGTTGGAGACATAGATCTGGAACCAGGCGAAGCCCTCCGCCGCCTCCGCCAGAACCTCCAGCGGGGTCGAGGCGGCGGTGCTGATCGCGTGCGGAATGCGCTCCCGCGCCGCGAGCCGGGCGAAGGCGAGGTCCGCCCCCGGCCAGGCCATGTTGATGAACCCCATCGGCGCGATCCCGAAGGGCGCGGCGTAGGCCTTGCCGAAGAGCGTCGTCTCCGTATCATAGGCGGAGAGATCGACGAGATAGCGCGGCGCCAGCGTCACCGCGTCGAGCGCGCTGCGGTTGCGGGCGAGCCCCGTCTCCGATTCCGCGCCGCCGTCGACGAAGTCGAAGGCGAAGCGCGGCAGCCGCCGCCGCGCGCGGAGGCGCAGATCGTCGATCGAAGCCGCCCGCTCCAGCCCGCCGCTCACGCCCCGTCCTCCGGCGCGACGGCGAGGGAGACGGCGCCGAGCGCGCCGAAATCCATCCGCACCCGGTCCCCCGGTTCGAGCTCCAGCGGAACCGCGCAGGTCCCCGTCGTCACGAACTCGCCCGCCGCGAGGCCGATCCCGAGCGCCGAAAGCTCGTTCGCGCACCACGCGAGGGCGATCCGCGGGTCCCCCAGCACGTTCGCGCCGAGGCCCTCGCGCGCATAGCGCCCGGCGACCGTTCCCTCCATCGCATGGGCCGAAAGGTCGAGCGCCCGCCAGTCGGCGGCGACGGCGCCCCCGAGCACGATCTCCCGCGAGCAGGCGTCGTCCGCGATGAGCGTCGGCCCGCCGACCCGTGCGAAGTCGAGAAAGCGCGAATCCGGAACCTCGATGGCGAGATGGAGCGAGCCGACCCGCGCCAGAACCTCCTCCATAGTCCAGGGCTCCGCGCGGGGCGGGACGGCCTCGCCGAAGCGGAAGGCGAATTCCGGCTCCGCCACCCGCATCCGGTTCGTCGCAAGCGAAACGGTCGCGCCGTCCGGCAGAACCGCCCCGCCGAGGATGCGCCCCGCGAGCGGCCCGTCGACGCCGATATGAAGCTGCCCCGCCGCGCTCGTCGCCGCGATCTTCCATCCCGCGCGGCCCCGGCCCGAAAGCCGCTCCAGCGCCGCCTGCGCCGCATAGCCCTCCGCCCGCGTCGCCGGCTTCAGCGCCGCCGGCAGGTCCTCCATCGCCGTCCCCGCCGTCCAGTTCTCCCGGACCAGCCGCGCGGCCTCCTCCATCGCATCCACCCTTCAGGCGCTCCTCTCCTCGCGCGGCGTCGTCCCGCGCCGCTGGAGACAGGGATAGCGGGGAAGCGGGCGCGCGTCTCCGGTCTTTGCGGCGCGGCGCATTCGCCCTCGCGTCGTGCGCGGCGGGCGTGATCCTGAGGCCCCGATCCGAAATTTTTTGGCCCATGAATAAATATTTACAAGTCTCGTTATGTCGAAATGAACCGCCTTCGTGAGACAGGCCCCAAACTCCGGAGGTTTTCCATGAAGAAACTGGCGAAGCTGGTGTCGCATGTCTTTGCCCTCGTGCTCTTTGCATCGAGCGGCCTGAACGCAAGCGCGGACGCGGCGGAGCCGGCGGCCTCGCAGGGCGATCATGTCTGGGTGCTGACGGCGACCGCGCTGGTTCTCTTCATGCAGGCGGGGTTCATGCTGCTCGAATGCGGCATGGTTCGCTCGAAGACGACGATCAACGTCGCCATGAAGAACGTGCTGGATTTCCTTCTCGCCGCGATGATGTTCTGGCTCATCGGCTTCATGCTGATGTTCGGCCCGACGATCGGCGGCCTCTTCGGCTTCGGCGGCGGCATGGCGGCCGCGGACCGGCCTTCGACCTGGGACCTGCTCTTCCTCTGCTTCCAGATCACCTTCGTCGGCACGGCGGCGACCATCGTCTCGGGCGCCGTGTCCGAGCGCATGACGTTCGCCGGCTACGCGCTGATGGTCGTCGCGCTGAGCGCCGTGATCTACCCGGTTTTCGGCCACTGGGCCTGGGGCTCGGCGCTCGTCGGCGGCGAGCCGACGCTGCTCGCATCGATCGGCTTCATGGATTTCGCGGGCTCGACCGTCGTCCATTCCGTCGGCGCGTGGGCCGCGCTCGCCGCGCTCCTCGTGCTCGGGCCTCGTATCGGGCGGTTCAAGCCCTCGGGCGAGGTGCAGGAGATGCCCGGCCACAATCCGGTGCTCAGCGGCTGCGGCGCGCTCATCATCATGGTCGGCTGGATCGGCTTCAACGGCGGCTCGGCGCTCGCCTTCAGCGACGCGGTGCCGCGGATCGTCGCCAACACGCTGCTCGCCGGGGCCGCGGGCGGAATCGCGGGGATGGCCTTCGGGCGGTATCGGGACGGGCGGGTGATGAAGTTCGACCGCATCGTCAACGGCCTTCTTGGCGGCCTCGTCGCCATCACGGCCGGGTGCGACGTGGTCGGCCTCCAGGGCGCAGTCGCGATCGGCGCCCTTGGCGGGCTCGTCGCGCAGGTCGCGAATGACTGGCTTCTCTATCGCGCGCGGATCGATGATGTGGTCGGCGCCATCGGCGTCCACGGCGCCGCGGGCGTGACCGGGACATTGCTCGTCGCGGTCTTCGCGCCCGTGGAAAGCCTCGCGGCGGGGGGGCGCCTCGCGCAGCTTGGCGCCCAGGCCGCCGGCGTCGCCCTTTGCGCCGTCTGGGCGTTCGGGACCGTCTATGCGGCGCTCAAGGTCATCGGCCTCTTCATCCCGCTCCGCGTCTCCGCCGATGAGGAGGATGTCGGGCTGAACACGGCGGAGCACGGCGTCACGCTCGGCACCGGGCATGTGCAGCAGATGCTGTCCACGATGCTCGCGAACGAAGGGCTCGAGCCTGAACTCGTCGCCGTCGAGCCCGGAGACGAGGCCGGCGAACTGGCGGAGCTCTTCAACCGTCTCCTTCTCAGGATGCGGGCCCGCAACGCCAGAACGGCGATGGAGGCGCGCCTCCGTCACGAACGGCTCCGCGCGCGCAAGCAGACGGATGACGAGGTCGTCGCCGAAATCAACCAGATCATCGCCCAGGCCACGGAAGGGGCGTTCCACGGCCGCGTCGATCTCGGGCGGGCGACCGGCGTGCTCGCCACGGTCTGCGCCGGCTTCAACCAGCTTCTGGACGTGATGGACGGCGTGACCGTGGATCTCGCCAGCGCGATGGAGCGTCTGGCGAACGGCGACCTGAAGACGGAGATGCCGAACCGGGGCGCAGGCGCCTTCGCGGCGATTTCCGAGAACTACAACGGGTCGATCCGCCGGCTCCGCGCGAAGGAGGAGGAATCCGGCGCCGTGCTCGGCGCCATGTCGAGCGAGGCCCGCTCCGTCACCGGGGATGCGTCCTCCGCCATCGAGGCGATCGAGCGCGCGTCCCGCGAGGCCGTCTCCATCGTTTCGGTCATCGACGAGATCGCGCGGAAGACGACGCTCCTCGCCTTCAACGCCTCCATCGAGGCGGCGCGGGCGGGCGGGCACGGCGCCGCCTTCGGGGTGGTCGCGAAGGAAGTGCGCCTGCTGGCGACCCGGGTGCGCGAGGCCACCGATCAGGTCGGCGTCGCCATGGACGCGAACGCCTCGCAGGCCGCCCTGGCCTCCGCCGCGGTCGGCAAGGTCACGTCGACCCTGAACCGGATCGAGGCGGAACTGCTGTCCCTGATCGACCGCGAGGAAGCGGTCAGCAAGGTCGCCTGAAGGGTTCTGCCGGAGCGCGCCGCCGCACCCGGGGCGGCTCGGAACAGAAGCACGCGCCGCGAGGCTCGCTCACGGCCGCATCGCCGCCGTCGGCGCGCGAAACGGTTCGTGTCATTTCCGGATTTCAGGAGCCCTTCCGAAGCCCGCGCGACGGAAGTGGTGCCGCAGAAGGGACTCGAACCCCCGACCCCATCATTACGAATGACGTGCTCTACCAGCTGAGCTACTGCGGCGTGCGGCGGGGGATAGCCGCGGGCGCGCGGGAATGCAAGCGCGGCGTCGCGCCGCTCACTCCCTTTCGGCGGGCGCGTCCGGCGCGGGCGCCGGGGCCCAGCCCGCGGCGCGGGCCTTGATCGCGGCGATGCGGTCCGCCGTCGCCGGGTGGCTCTGCAGCCAGGCGACGCCGGCCCCCGCGCCGGGCGTGAGGCGGGAGAGTTTCTCGAACATCGAGATCTGCGGCGCCGTGCCGAGCCCGGCCTTCACCATGAGCGCGGAGGCGTATTCGTCCGCCTCGAACTCGTCGCGGCGGGAAAGGCTCGTCATCAGCAAGGTCGCGAGGAAATTGGCGATGTGATAGCCGACCACCGGGATGAACCGGCTCAGGATCATGCCGAGCGCCATCTTCGCCGCGTTCTGCCCCGTCCAGTCGATCATCCGCCGCTTCGAATGCCCGCGCGCCACATGGCCGAGCTCGTGCGCGATCACCGAGCCGATCTCGGCGGCGGTGAAATGCCCCTTCTTGTAACGGTCGAAGAGCCCGGAGGTGATGAAGATGCGCCCGTCCGGCGCCGCGAGCCCGTTCACCGCCTCCATCGCATAGAGATTCGCCTGCAGATGGTCGATGCCGACCTGCCGGCCGAGCCGGCGCACCACCGCTTCCAGCGCCGGGTCGTCGATCGGGCAGGATTTCGAATCGAGCTCGGCCTTCATCCGGCTCATGGCGAAGCGCCACATGACCCAGCCCCAGAGGGCCGCGAGCAGAACGGGGAGGAGGAGTTTCGCCATGCGCGGAATATGGGGCGGCGGGGCGCCTTTGTCACGCCCGCCGGCGAAAGCGCGGCGGCCGCCCCTGAAACAATCGATCACGGAAAATAATGAACGATTCCAAAGCCCCGATGCCGATAACCATGGTTATGCCCCCGAAAGGCGTCTCCCCGCCCTCCTCAGGCCTCCCACGCGACGGGGAGCGAGAGCGGGCCGCGGAAGGCCCAGCCATGGAATCGCGTCTCCCCCGCCAGCCTCAGCCCCGGCAACGCCGCGAAGAGCCGCGGCAGCGCGACCCCGGCGACGAGCGCCTTGGAGGCCCAGGCCCCGGCGCAGAAATGCGGCCCCGCGCCGAAGGCGATATGGGCCGAGGCGTCCCGCGTGAGGTCGAACCTCTCGGGCTCCTCGAAATGCGCCGGGTCCCGGTTCGCGGCGCCGAACATGAAGAAGACGCGCTCGCCCGGCTCGAACCGCACCCCCTCCACCACGCAGGGCTCCGCCACCCGCCGCGGGCTCATCCCGATGGGGGACATCCAGCGGACATATTCGGCGAAGACCTGGTCCCAGCCGATTTCGCCGCCCATGACCTTCGCGAGCTGGTCCGGATGCGTCAGCAGCGCCCAGGCCGCCCCGGCGATCGCGTCCCGCGGCTCGTTCTGGCCGCCGGAGATCGTCAGCTTGATGTTGGCCCGGATCCGCTCCGTCGCCGCACCGGCCTCCTGCAGCACGGCGAGGATCGAATGCGACGGCGCCGCCCCCGCCATCCGGTCGATATGCGCGTCGATGAGCGCCGTCCCCTCATGGCAGCGCGCCTCCACCGCCGGGTCGCCGACATAATTGGCGCAGCCGTCGATCATCGCCTGGCTGGAGAAGTCCAGCTGCTCCGCCGTCATGGAGAGAAGCCCGGTGATCGCCCGCAGCGCGTCGCCCGAGAGCGGCATCGCATAATCCCGGCACAGCTCCGCCCGGCCCCGCGGCGCGAGGGCGGAGAGGATGCGCGCCGCATCCGCCTCGAACGCCGCCGTCCAGACATCCCGCACCGTGCGGGGCGAGAGGGCGGGGAAGATCTGCCGCCGCTCCGAAAGGTGCGGCTCCCCGTCCCGCCGCATCATGTTCTCCCCCATCAGCACCGTCATCAATCCGCCGGGCTGGGTGGAGGAGAAGAGGTCGATCCGCTTCTCGTATTCGAAGATATGGTCCCGCCTCGTGAAGAGCGTGGCGTTCAGCTGCGGCACGAAGGCGACGGGCGCCCGCTCCTGCATGGCCTTGAGGTCGGGATACGGGTCCGCCGCGAAGCGGGCGTGGTCGATCTCGAAGACCGGCGCCGTGGACATTTCAGCCCCCGAACGCCTTGCCCAAAGGTTCCAGCCGCAATCCCTTCGGCAGTCTCTTCCACGGCAGGCTCGCCGGGCTCACCGGCATCGGCCCCGGCGCCGCGGCGGTAAGGATCGCCTCCGCCACCGGCGCGAAATCGGCCCGGAAATGGACGGAGGATTTCACGCAGAGGATGCGCATCGCCAGCGGGTCGACGCCGACCTGCCGGAACATGGCGAGGTCCGCCATCTGCGCCTTGGCCGAGGTGACGACGATGGCGAGCCCGTCCAGCATCAGCCGCGCCGAGGGGCCCATCGCCACCTCCTGCCCGCCATGGAACGGGCCGGGGCAGACGAAGCGGCCGTCCGAAAGCTCCGCCACCTCGTATTCGGCTTCGAGCGGCGCGTCGCCCGGTATCCCCGATTTCGCGCCGAGCGCGAGCCGGATGCGCGCGCCCGCCCCCGCCGCATGGGCCGCCGCCGCCGCCGCCGGGTCGTAGATCGAGCCGATGGCGGCCCGCTCGACGCCGCGGAGGGCGCGGACCATGCCCATCGTGTCGCTGTCCCCGCCCGCGCCCGGATTGTCCTGCGTGTCCGCGATCACGACGGGGCGGCCCTGATAGAGCCGCAGCGCCTCCGCCACCGCCTCGCCGGGCGTGAAGACGCGGCCCGCGAAATCCGGCTCCGCCGCCTCCACCATCCCTATCAGCCGCGCGGCGAGTGCTTCGGCGGCAGGCCCGTAGGCGAGCGCCGTCGCCCCGCATTCGGGGAAGTCGGCGGCGGGGAAGCCCATGTTGAGGCTCATCGGCCAGTCCCCCTCCATCGCCTCCATCGCCGCATAGAGGCCCTTCGCCGGCTCCATGTCTGTCGACTGCCAGGCGATGGGGAGGAGGAAGGGCGCGCGCGCCATCGCCTTCGCCGGGCGCGGCCCGCCCTTCATCAGCGCGCCGAGCGCGCGGGCGGCGCGGGCGCCGGTATCCCTCATGTCCACATGCGGATAGGTGCGGTAGGAGACGAGCATGTCCGCCTCCGCGACCATCCGCGCCGTGACGTTTGCGTGGAGGTCGAGCGAGGAGACGACGGGAACGCCGGGCCCCACCAGCGCCCGGACGCGGGCGAGGATCTCCCCCTCCCCGTCGTCGTGATGGTCCGTCACCATCGCGCCATGAAGGTCGAGATAGACGCCGTGGACGGGCAGGGCGGCCTTCAGCCGGTCCAGCATCTTCCCCGTGATCGTCTCGAACGCCTCCTCCGAGACATGGGCGGAGGGGGAGGCGGCGGACCAGAGGAGCGGAACCGCCTCCCACCCTTCCGCCTCGGCATGGGCGAGCGCCCCCGCGAAGCCCTGATTGACGCCGCGAAGGCGGGCGACCGCGTCCTCGCCCTCGAAGAGCCCGCCGGCGCCGCCGCCGGAGACGAACCGCTCCAGCGTGGCGGGGGAGGGGGCGAAGGTGTTCGTCTCGTGCAGGAAGCCGCCGATGGCGATGCGAAGGGGCGCGCTCACAGCTTCACCAGCCCGCACCAGTCCGCGATGAAGAGGGCGATGGCCTCCGTGCATTTCCTCATCGATTCAAGCTCCACCCTCTCGTCGAACCCGTGAATGTTCTCCGCCTTCGGCCCCCAGCAGAGCGCGGGCATGCCGTAATAGAGGCCATAGAACCGCGTGTCCGTCAGCGCCGTCATCGTCCTGTCGGGCGGCTTCGCCCCGCCGAAGACCTTGCGATAGGCCCCGGCGAAGACCTGCTCGGGTTCGTCCGCGTCCTCCAGGATCCAGCCCTCCGCAAGGAAGCCGTTCCAGATCACCTCCGGCGGATTGTCGCGCAGGAACGGATGGCCAGATGCGGCCTGCGAGACGCAGGCGCGAATCTCCGCCTGCGCGTCCTCGATCTTCGTTCCGGGCAGGATGCCGATCCGGCAATCCACGTCGCACCAGGCCGGGACGGAGGAAGCCCAGTCCCCGCCCGCGATCACGCCGGGGTTGAAGTTCAGCGGATGGTCGAGATCGGCATAGACGGGGTGGGACTTCGCCCGCTCGTTCCAGTCCGCCTCGAGCCCCCGCAGGTTCTCGATCACGCTCATCGCGGCGAGGATGGCGTTGGAGCCCTCTCCCGCGACAGCGACATGGGTGGGCCGCCCCCGGACGCGAAGGCGGAACCAGATGACGCCGACCTGCGCCCGCGTCATGCGGAAATCGGTCGGCTCCGGAATGAGCACGCAATCCGCCCGATAGCCCCGCGCGCAGGCGGAAAGCGCGCCGAGCCCCGTGCTCTCCTCCTCGATCACCGATTGCAGATGCACCGTCGCCGCGGGCCGGTATCCGGCGGCGCGGATCGCATCGAGCGCGAAGAGCGCGGCGACGAGCCCCGCCTTCATGTCCCCCGCCCCGCGGCCATGCATCCAGCCGTCCTTCACCACGGGCTCGAAGGGCGGCGTCGTCCACATCTCGCGCGGGCCGGCGGGCACCACGTCCACATGGCCCTGCAGGATCAGCGACCGGCCCTCGGACGATTCGGGCCGAAGCGAGCCGACGACGGTGCGCGCGCGGGAAAAGTCGTGCATGACGGGGCCGAACCCGCGCAGCGGCTTCAGGTCCTCCGGGTCGATCGTCCATTCGTCCACGGCGAAGCCGCGCTTCCGCATCGCCGCGGCCATGAAGTCCTGCGCCGGCGCCTCTTCCCCCCGCGTGGAGGGGATGGCGACGAGATCGGCGAGAAAGCGCGTCTCCGCCTCGAACCCTGCGGCCACCGCCGCGCGGATCGCCGCCTCCGGCGCCTCATCAAGCATCATCACGCCTCCGATTTCGGCGCCGCCCTGCGGCGCTTCGCTCCGTGTCCGGACAAGTGTTGACAAGGGTTGAGCCCGGGGCGCAAGCTTTTTGCACATGTGAAGCGCGCGCGCCGCAAAACGCGGAAAGACGTCGCCACGACCTACAGGAGAGAGTTCGCCAATGACCGTCCATCCCTTCCGAAACCGCGCCTTCCGCGCCGCCGCGCTGCCGGCCCTCGCGGCGTTCGGCCTCGCGCTCGCCGCGCCGATGGCGGACGCGCAGACCCTGCGCGCCGTCAAGCACTCGGCCCTTCGCGTGCTCGACCCGATCATGACCACCGCCTACATGAGCCGGAACCACGGCTACATGATCTTCGACACGCTCGTCGCCATGGATTCGGACTTCAACGTCCAGCCGCAGATGGCGTCGTGGGAGATCTCCGACGACAAGCTGACCTACCGCTTCACGCTCCGCGACGGCCTCGCCTTCCATGACGGCGCGCCGGTGACCGCGGCGGACGTCATCGCCTCCCTGAAGCGCTGGGGCGAGCGGGACGGGATGGGCCAGAAGCTCATGACCTTCGTCGCGGACATGCAGCCGGATGGCGACAACGTCATGGTGATGACGCTGAAGGAGCCCTACGGCCTTGTGCTGGACAGCCTCGCCAAGCCGTCCTCCAACGTGCCCTTCATCATGCCGGCCCGGATCGCCTCGACGCCCTCGACCGAGCCGATCCCCGAGCAGATCGGCTCCGGCCCCTTCAAGTGGGTGGCGGACGAGTTCCAGCCGGGCGTCATCGCCGTCTACGAGAAGAACGAGGCCTATGTGCCCCGCTCCGAGCCTTCGAGCTGGGCCGCCGGCGGCAAGGTCGTGAACGTCGACCGCGTCGAATGGGTGGTGATGCCCGACGACCAGACGAAGCTCGCCGCGCTCCAGTCGGGCGAGATCGACTACTGGGAGGACGTGCCGGCCGACCTGCTGCCCATCGTGCAGGCGACGCCTGACGTCGAGACGAAGATCCTGAACGAGCTCGGCTTCCAGACGATCTTCCGCCCGAACCATCTCCACCCGCCGTTCACCGACAAGAAGGTGCGGCAGGCCGCGATGATGGCGATCAACCAGAAGGACGTGCTGGACGCCCTCGTCGGCAACCCGGACCTCTACCAGACCTGCGCGGCCATGTTCGTCTGCGGCACGCCGCTGGAGACGGCGGTGGGCGGCGAGGATGTCGCCGCCGGCACCGGCATGGAGAAGGCCCGCGCGCTTCTGAAGGAGTCGGGCTATGACGGCACGCCGATCGTCTTCATGCACCCGACCGACGTCTCCACGCTCCGCACGCAGCCCGTCGTCGTCGCCCAGGCGCTGCGCGACGCCGGCTTCACCGTCGACCTGCAGGCGATGGACTGGCAGACGCTGGTCGGCCGCCGCGCGAGCCAGGAGCCGCCGGCGAACGGCGGCTGGAACGCCTTCATCACCAACTGGGTGGGCGCTGACGTCTTCAACCCGATCACCAACAACATGGTGAACGGCAAGGGCCCGCAGGGCGGCTGGTTCGGCTGGCCGACGATGGACGTGGCGGAGAAGCTGCGGGACGATTTCGCCCGCGCCGGCTCGGTCGAGGAGCAGAAGAAGATCGCGGCCGACCTCCAGGCCTTCGCCTATGACGAGGTCATGTATGTGCCGCTCGGCCAGTACAACGTGACCACGGCCTGGTCCTCCAAGCTCGACGGCGTGCTGGACGGCCCGGCGCCCTTCTTCTGGAACATCTCCAAGTCGGAATGATCCTCACGGGCCGGCCGCGCGCGTCGCGGCCGGCCCATTTCTTTCCGGAGGAACCCGATGGGCGGTTACATTCTGGGCCGGATCCTCGCCGCGATTCCGGTCATGGGCTTTGTCGCCCTCTTCGTCTTCCTGCTCCTGCGCCTCACGCCCGGCGACCCCGCGGCGATCATCGCGGGCGACGCCGCGACGCCGGAGCAGCTCGAGCTGATCCGGGAGAAGCTGGGGCTCAACGAGGCGCTGCATGTCCAGTTCTTCACCTGGATCGGCAGGCTCCTGCAGGGCGATTTCGGCACCTCCCTCCTCTCCGGCAAGCCCGTCGCCGAACTCATCGCCGCGCGGCTTGAGCCCACGATCTCCCTCGCGCTGACCACGATCACGCTCTCCATCATCATCGCCGTCCCGCTCGGCGTCATCGCCGCCTGGAAGCAGGGCACGCTGATCGACCGGTTCGTGATGGCGCTCTCGGTTCTCGGCTTCTCCGTGCCGATCTTCGTGATCGGCTATGTGATGATCTCCGTCTTCGCGCTCGATCTGAAATGGCTGCCCGTTCAGGGCTTCAAGCCGATCGGGGAGGGGTTCGGCCCCTTCGCGGAGCGGATCGCCCTGCCGACGCTGACGCTCACGCTTCTCTACATCGCGCTCATCGCGCGCATCACCCGGACCTCGATGCTTGAAATCCTCGGGGAGGATTACGTCCGCACCGCGCACGCCAAGGGGCTTAAGGAGCGGCAGGTGCTCATGCGCCACGCGCTCCGCAACTGCGCCGTGCCCATCGTCACCGTGATCGGCATCGGCTTCGCGCTCATCATCTCGGGCGTTGTCGTGACCGAAAGCGTCTTCAACCTGCCCGGCATCGGCCGGCTGACCGTCGACGCCGTTCTGGCGCGGGACTATCCGGTCATCCAGGCGGTGATCCTCCTCGCCTCCCTCATCTATGTGGTGATCAACCTCGTGATCGACATTCTCTACGTCTTCCTCGACCCGCGGATCAGATACGCATGAGCGGGGAGACTCTCGCCGCCGCGCCCGCACGGCCGCCGCGCTTCGCCGCGCTCCGGCGCATCTTCGCCGGCAGCCCGCTCGTCGCCGGCGCCTCGATCCTGCTGCTCCTGATCGCGATCGCCGCCATCCTCGCGCCGCTCCTCGCCCCGCATGACCCGATGCGCCTCTCGCCCGCGACCCGGCTCAAGCCGCCTTCGGACGAGTTCCTGCTGGGGACGGACGCGTTCGGCCGCGACCTCTTCAGCCGCGTGATCTACGGCGCGCGGATCAGCCTCATCGTCGGCATCGGCGCCGCCGTCGCCGCAGTCTTCCTCGGCCTTGTGATCGGCCTCGCCGCCGGCTTCTTCCGCCGGCTCGACGCGATCCTGATGCGGATCGTGGACGGGCTCATGGCGATCCCCAACATCCTCCTCGCCATCGCCATCGTCGCGCTTTCCGGCGCCTCGCTCTGGACGGTGCTGGTGGCGATCACGATTCCGGAGGTGCCGCGCGTCGTCCGCCTCGTGCGCTCCGTCGTCCTCTCCGCGCGGGAGGAGCCCTATGTGGAGGCGGCCATCGCCGCCGGTTCCTCGACCTGGCGCATCCTCGTGCGCCATCTCCTGCCCAACACGGTCGCGCCGCTGATCGTGCAGGGAACCTATATCTGCGCCTCCGCGATCCTCGTGGAGGCGATCCTCTCCTTCCTCGGCGCGGGCATCAGCCCGGAAATCCCGACCTGGGGGAACATCATGGCGGAGGGCCGCATCTACTTCCAGATCAACCCCGGCATCATCCTCTGGCCGGGCCTCGTCGTCTCCATCACCATCCTCGCGATCAACCTCGTCGGCGACGCGGTGCGGGACGCGCTGGACCCGCGGATGGCCAAGCGGGGGATCGACCGGTGAGTGAGGCGCTGCTCGATATCCGCAATCTCCGTATCGCGCTGAACGGGGACCCGGCGGCGGAGGTGGTGAAGGGGCTTTCCCTCTCCATCAAGCCCGGCGAGACGATGTGCCTCGTCGGCGAATCCGGCTCCGGCAAGTCGCTCACCGCGCTGGCGACGATGGGCCTCCTCCCCCCCGCGCTGAAGCCGACGGGCGGCGAGATCCTCCTGAAGGGGGAGAATGTGCTGGCCGCGACGCCGGCGCGGCTCCGGCATCTTCGCGCCACCTCCATGTCGATGATCTTCCAGGAGCCGATGACGGCGCTCAACCCCGTCCACCGCGTCGGACCGCAGATCGCCGAGGTGCTGGAGGCCCATGCCAGCCTTTCCGCCGCGGAGACGCGGGCGAAGGTCATCGGCATGATGGAGGAGGTGCACCTGCCGGAGCCGGAACGGCTCTACAATTCCTTCCCGCACCAGCTTTCCGGCGGGCAGCGGCAGCGCATCATGATCGCGATGGCGCTCGTCCTCCGCCCCCAGCTCCTGATCGCGGACGAGCCGACCACCGCGCTTGACGTGACGACGCAGAAGCAGATCCTCGCCCTCATCCGCGAACTGAGGGAGACGACGGGCGCCGCCGTGCTCTTCATCACGCATGACATGGGCGTGGTGGCCGAGATCGCGGACGAGGTGACGGTGCTCCGCCTCGGCGAGGTGGAGGAGACGCGGCCGGTGATGGACCTCCTCCGCACGCCGCGGACGGATTACAGCCGCCGCCTCCTCATGGCCGTGCCGAGCCTCATCCCCCGCGCCCCGCGTCCGGTGGAGCGGAGCGCGCCGACCGCGCTGGAGACGACCGGCCTCGGCAAGACCTATGCCTCCACCGCCTGGTTCGGGAAGGGGCGCGAGGTCATCGCGGCGCAGGGCGTGGACCTCTCGCTCAAGCAGGGGCGCACGCTCGGCATCGTCGGCGAATCCGGCTCCGGCAAGTCCACCGTCGCCCGCTGCATCGTCCGTCTGATCGACCCGACGGAAGGCTCCATCCGCATCTCCGGGCAGGAGGTGGCGACGCTCTCCCAAAGGGCGCTGAAGCCCCATCGCCGCCGCGTGCAGATCGTGTTTCAGGACCCGTTCCGCTCGCTGAACCCGCGCATCGAGGTGGGCGAATCGATCATCGAGGGGCCGACCAATTTCGGCGTCTCCCGCGCCGACGCGATGAAGCGGGCGCAGGAGCTGCTGGAGCTTGTCGGCCTGCCGCGCACGGCGATAGACCGCTATCCGCATCAGTTCTCCGGCGGTCAGCGCCAGCGCATCGCCATCGCCCGCGCGCTGGCGATGGACCCGGACCTCCTGGTGGCGGACGAGGCCGTCTCCGCGCTCGACGTCTCGGTGCAGGCCCAGGTGCTCGACCTTCTGGCCGAGATTCAGGAGCGGCTGGGCGTCGGCCTCCTCTTCATCACCCACGATCTCCGCGTCGCGGCGCAGATCTGCGACGACGTGATGGTGATGCAGCGCGGCCGCGTCGTCGAATACGGGCCGGCCGCCGAAGTGCTCGGCGCGCCCAAGACGCAGTATACGAAAGACTTGATCGAGGCCGCGCCGGGGCGGGACTGGGACTTTGCGCATTTCCGCCCGATCTCGGAAAGCGCCGCCTGAGAGGACAATGATGAAGATCGCCGACCTGCCCTTCGACGCGGACGCCATGCTCGCCGGGCTCCGCCCCTGGATCGAGTGCGAAAGCCCGACCTTCGACGCCGCCGCCGTCAACCGGATGATGGACGTGGCGAGCCGTGACCTCGCGCTGATGGGCGCCCTCGTCGAGCGCGTGCCGGGGCGGATGGGGCGGGGGGACTGCGTGCGGGCGCGGATGCCGCATCCCCGGCAGGGCGAGCCCGGCATCCTCGTCATGGCCCATCTCGACACGGTGCATCCCGTCGGGACGATCAATGTCCTGCCCTTCCGGCGGGAGGGGGACCGCGCCTGGGGCCCCGGCCTCTGCGACATGAAGGGCGGGACATACCTTTCCTTCGAGGCCTTGCGCGTCCTCGCCCGCATCGGCGTCGCGACGAAGCTGCCCGTCACCATCCTCCTCACCAGCGACGAGGAGATCGGCAGCCCCTCCACCCGCGACCTGATCGAGGCGGAGGCGTCTCGGCATCGCTACATCCTCGTCCCCGAGCCAGGGCTGAAGGACGGCGGCATGACGACGGGCCGCTACGCCATCGCCCGCTTCGACCTCGCGACCGTGGGCAAGCCCAGCCATGCCGGCGCGCGGCTGGCGGACGGTCGCTCCGCGATCCGGGAGATGTGCCGCAAGGTCATCGAGATCGAGGCGATGACGACGGAAGATTGCACCTTCTCCGTCGGCGTCCTCCATGCCGGGCAATGGGTCAACTGCGTCTCCTCCCGCGCCGTTGCTGAGGCGCTCTCGATGGCCAAGCGGCAGGAGGATCTCGACGCCGGCGTGGCGAAGATGCTCGCCCTCAACGCGCCGGAGGCCGAGGTCGCCTTCGAGGTGAAGCGCGGCGTCACCCGCCCCGTCTGGGAGCCGGGGGAGGGGACGCTCGCGCTCTACGAGATGGCGAAGGGCTTCGCCGCCGAACTCGGGATCGAGGCCTGGCGGCAATCCTCCGGCGGCGGGTCCGACGGCAACTTCACCGGCGCGATGGGCCTCGCGACGCTGGACGGGCTCGGCGTCGAGGGCGCCGGCATCCATACGCTGGACGAGCACATCCATGTGCCGACGCTAGTGAGCCGGGGAAAGATCATGGCCGGCCTGCTGGCGACGCTGGAATAGCTCTGGGGCCGATCTGTCGGAACCCGGCCGGGCGGAGGCGCCGCGCTTCCCCCGTGCCCCTTGGCGCGGGCGACTAGCCCGGGCCGCGGCCTCCCTCCCGCCAGGGAGGCCGCATCGCAACGGCGCAAGACGCTCAATCGTTCAAGTTCTTGTCGACATAAATCACAAGGATCAATCGCTCCGAAGCGCCCTCCCGAGCGAGGCCGCGGCCCTTCGCGCTCCGTTCGCAAGGCGGCCGGCCTCGTCGGATCGGCCGTCACGTCAGGAAGTCAGCCCCAGCCGCCCCATCCCGCCACGCCCCGCTTCGTCGCGAGCCGCCGCCACCGCCGCTCGAGAAACGGCCGGAGCCGCCCCGCATCCATCCCCGCAAGCCGACCGAGCACGATCTCGTGGTCCCGATAATGCGGCGTGAGGAAAAAGATCTCCGGCTCCGCCGCGATCAGCGTCTCCCGCTCCTCCGCCGGAACGTCGAGCAGGACGAGGCTCTCCCCGTCCTCCCTCAGCCGCAGCAGGAGCTTCCCCCGCACCTTCAGCGCCGGCGTCCCGTAGGAGGTTCCTTCCTCCGCCCCGGGCAGGAGAAGCCCGAGCGCCGCCGCCTCCTCCCAGGTCATCGCCAGACCCCCGAAACGCGAAGGGCGCCGCCGGTCCCCCGGCGGCGCCCCGATCCGGGCCGGAGGGCCCGAAGGATCATTCCATCGCCTTGACGATGTCCTCCGTCATCTTCTTCGCGTCGCCCAGCAGCATCATCGTCTGGTCGAAGTGGAAGAGCGGGTTCTCCACGCCGGCATAGCCGGAGGCCATCGACCGCTTCACGAAGAGAACCGTCTTCGCCTTCTCCACATCGAGGATCGGCATCCCCGCGATGGGCGATTTCGGGTCCGTCTTGGCGGAGGGGTTCGTCACGTCGTTCGCGCCGATGACATAGGCGACGTCCGCCCGCGCGAATTCCGAGTTGATGTCCTCCAGCTCGAACACCTCGTCATAGGGCACGTTCGCCTCGGCCAGCAGCACGTTCATGTGGCCCGGCATGCGGCCGGCGACGGGGTGGATCGCGTATTTCACGTCCACGCCATGCGCCTTCAGCTTGTCGCCCATCTCGCGGAGCGCGTGCTGCGCCTGCGCCACCGCCATGCCGTAGCCCGGCACGATGATGACGGAGCCGGCGTTCTGCATTATGAAGGCCGCATCGTCCGCCGAGCCCTTCTTGTAGGGCTTCTGCTCGCCGCCGCCCGAAGCCGCCGCCGCATCGTCGCCGCCGAAGCCGCCGAGGATGACGGAGATGAAGCTCCGGTTCATGCCCTTGCACATGATGTAGCTGAGGATCGCGCCGGAGGAGCCGACGAGCGCCCCGGTGATGATCAGCGCCATGTTCCCGAGCGTGAAGCCGATGCCCGCCGCCGCCCAGCCCGAATAGGAGTTGAGCATGGAGACGACGACAGGCATGTCCGCCCCGCCGATCGGGATGATGAGCGTGACGCCGAGCACCAGCGCGACGATGGTGATGAGCCAGAAGAGCGTCACGTTCTGCGTCGTGACGAGCAGGACCACCATGACGACGAGCGCGCCGCCGAGCAGGATGTTGATGAGATGCCGCTGCGGCAGCATGATCGGCGCGCCGGACATCCGGCCGTCCAGCTTCGCGAAGGCGATGACCGAGCCCGAGAAGGTGATCGCGCCGATGGCGACGCCGAGGCTCATCTCCACGATGGAGGCGGTGTAGATCGCCCCGACCGAACCGATCCCGTAGGCTTCCGGCGAATAGAACGCGCCCGCGGCGACGAAGACGGCGGCGAGGCCGACGAGCGAGTGGAAGGCCGCGACGAGCTGCGGCATCTTCGTCATCTCGATCCGCTTCGCGATCGTCGCGCCCGCCCCGCCGCCCACGGCGAAGCCGAGGAGGAGGAGCAGGAAGCCGGCGGCGCCCGCCGGCGGATAGGCGATCAGCGTCGTGCCGACGGCGATCGCCATGCCGATCATGCCGTAGCGGTTGCCCTGTCGGGATGTCGTCGGGTGGCTGAGGCCCCGGAGCGCGAGGATGAAGAGCACCCCCGCGACGAGGTAGGCGAATGCTGCGAAATTTTCCATCTCCGCCCCCTCAGCCCTTCTTCTTGTACATGGCGAGCATGCGTTCGGTGACCATGAAGCCGCCGAAGATGTTCACCGCCGCCATCGCCAGCGCGAGGAGGCCGAAGACCGGCGTCCACCAGGAGGCGAGGCTCGTGTCGACGCCGACCGCGACGAGCGCGCCGACGACGATGACGGAGGAGATCGCGTTCGTCACCGACATGAGCGGCGTGTGGAGCGCGGGCGTGACCGACCAGACGACGTAATAGCCGACGAAGCAGGCCAGCACGAAGGCGGAGAGATAGAACACGAAGGGGGAGATGCCGGCGCCGTGCGCGGCGGCCTCCACAACGCCTTCCGGCGCGGTCGTCGCGGCGGTCGCGGCGAGATCGGCGACCTTCTGGCTCGCTGCGGCGGCGGCCTCGGCCGCTTCTCTCAGGGACGTGAGAACTTCGGACATGGTCTTACCCCTTCGCGGCGACGAGTTGCGGATGAACGACCTCGCCGCCCTTCGTCAGGCGGATCCCCTTCACAAGCTCATCCTCGTCGTCGAGGGCGAAGGCCTTCTCCTTGAAGAAGGGCGTGAGGAAATTGAGGTGGTTGCGGCTGTAGAGCGCGGAGGCGTCCGCCGTAAGCCGGCCGGGCAGGTTGGCGAAGCCGAGGATCGTCACGCCGTTGTCGGTCACGACGGTCTCCGCCAGCTTCGCGCCCTCCACGTTGCCGCCCTGCTCGACCGCGAGGTCGACGATGACGGAGCCGGGCGCCATCGAGGCGACCATCTCCTTCGTCACGAGGATCGGCGCCTTGCGGCCCGGGATCAGCGCGGTGGTGATGACGATATTCTGCTTGGCGATGTGGCCGGCCACCAGCTCCGCCTGCTGCTTCTTGTAGTCGTCAGACATTTCCTTGGCATAGCCGCCCGCCGTCTGCGCCTGCGCGAATTCCTCGTTCTTCACGGCGATGAACTTGCCGCCGAGCGAGGCGACCTGCTCCTCCGTCGCGGGGCGCACGTCCGTCGCCGTCACGATCGCGCCGAGCCGGCGCGCGGTGGCGATGGCCTGGAGCCCGGCGACGCCGACGCCCATGATGAAGACCTTCGCGGGGGCGACCGTGCCCGCCGCCGTCATCATCTGCGGCATCGCGCGGCCATAGGCGTTCGCCGCCTCCAGCACCGCCTTGTAGCCGGCGAGGTTGGCCTGGGAGGAGAGCACGTCCATGGACTGCGCGCGGGTGATGCGCGGCATGAACTCCATGGCGAAGCAGTCCACGCCCTTCTCGGCCAGCGAGTCGAGCATCTCCCGGTCGCCATAGGGCGACATGGTGCAGAAGAGCATCTGCCCCTTGGCGAGGCTCTTCGCCTCCGCCTCGGTCGGCCGCTGGATCTTGAGCACGACGTCGGCGCCCTTCACCGTGGCGGCGAAGGTCTTGGCGATGGTCGCGCCCGCCGCCTCATAGGCGGCGTCGGGCAGCGAGGCGCCGTCCCCGGCGCCGGCCTGCACCACGACCTCCGCCCCGAGGGCGACGAATTTCTTGACGGTTTCGGGAACCCCGGCGACGCGGGTCTCGTGCTCCCGCGTCTCCTTGGGAATGGCGATCTTCATATGGTCTCCCCCTCGTCGCCCGTGCTTCTCGGCCGGGCTTGTGGCGATTTAGGTCAGATGCCGACGATGGCCAGAAAGATCAGGATCACGACGACGGTCACGCCGAGCCAGACGCCGCCCTTGATGAACCCGGCGAACGTGCGCTTCTGTTCGGTGATGTCCATCTCGCCCTGCCTGTGCTCCGCCATGCCGCTTCTCCATCTCATGGTTCCACGGAGCGGATAGCATAGCCGTTTTTCCGCTGCGACGCATTTCTTCGCCGCAGCGGAACGAAAACGGGCGCCCCGAGGGGCGCCCGCGGCGACGATCCTTTCGAAGGGAGTCAGGCCGCCTTGCGCCGCCGCCGGGCGACGAAGACCAGCGCGCCGATCCCTGCGACGAGCAGCGGCGCGGCCGCCGGGAGCGGCACCGCCGCAACGCGCGTCACGTTGATGTCGTCGAGGAAGCCGCCCAGCGTGTCCGCCTTGCCGGTGGCGGCGAAGCTCAGCGTCACGGGCGAATCGCCGCCCCTGACCGTGAAGAGCGTGGAGACCAGCGTCCAGAGGCCGACCGCCGTGCCCGCCGTCGTGCTCGGCCCGGTCACCGACCCGGCGAGGAGAGAGGCGCTCGCCGCATTGAAGACCGAATATTCGATCCCGTTGCTGCCGACGTCGCCCGTCCGCGGGCTGTAGTAGAAATCGAGCTGGTAGACGCCGCTGGAGAGGTTCAGCGTCTGCGCCATGGTAGAGTTGGAGTTCGGCTTCGGATGGCTGTCGAGCTCGATATAGTGAAGCCCGGTATGGGCGTTGATCGAGCCGATGGTCCGGTTCGTCTGCACCTCGATTCCCGCGCCGGCCGTCGTCGTCCAGCCGGGGATCGAGGTGAACACGTCCCAGCTCGGGCCCGGCCCGCTTGCGAGGTTGGCCAGGAACGCGCCGTTGGAGAGGCCCCTGCCGGGCGTGGAGGAGCTCACATCCTCGAAGCCGCCATTGAAGACGACGGCATGGGCCGGCGCCGCGAGCGCGGCGAGCGAGAGGGCGATGGCGAGGGAAGTCGACTTGAACATGGTTACGCTCCTGTCAGCCCGCGACGGGCCGGGTTGAAACACGGTTGCGGCGCCGCGCGCCGGCGAAGCCGAGCGCCGCGAGGCCGGTGAGGAGAAGGGGCAGGGCGGCGGGAACAGGCACGGCCGAGACCGGCGCGGCCGTTCCGCCGCCGCCGCCGCCGGAAGGCTGGCTCTCCGGCCCGAGGCCGATGACCGGCTCATCGCCCGGAGGCCGCATCACGACGGGCGGCATCAGCGGGCCGAGATCGCCGCCGGGCGCAGCGGCGTCGCCCTTGCCCCCGCCCGCCACGGGCCCGCCCGCGCCGCCGCCCGAGGATCCGCCGCCCGAAGCGCCGCCGCCGCCGCCCGCGCCGGAGCCGCCCGACTTGCCCCCCACAATGCTGGCGAGGACCGGCCCGAGGACGGACCCTTTCGCGGCCGCGCCGCCGGCTCCGTCCGCGGTCGCGCCGAACGGCGCGCCCTTCGGCGCCATGGAAAGGACGATCGCCACCCCGTCGCGCATTCCGCCAAACGGGGCGCTCAGCGCGTAGCGATGGCCGGCGAGCCACGCCGCCGCCGTCTGCCGCCCGATCCAGAACTCGCCGTAGCAGACCGGCGCGAAGGCCCAGTCGGCGGCGCCGACCGTGACGCCCGAAACCTCTTCATGGACGACATGGCGGGACGGCGCGCCCGCCGACGGAGAACCGAGCTCGATCGTCGACACGATTACAGGAATGGCGGCGAGCGCAGCTGCGAGCAGGCAGCCCGCTACGCGGCGCGACTTGTCACGGATCCACATCCACCCACACTCACAAACCCCACAACCCACGGTTTGTGATGTAGGCGAATACTAGGTCGAAAGAAAGAACCGAACTTTCCCGTTAATCCTCTGCTTTCGGTTGATTCTTTCTGGAATCAATAGTTTGCAGTCATTGCGCCGCCAGATCGGCGGAAATTAACCTTGATTTCTTCACAATCGAAGGTGTTTTAGGCGAAAAGAAGGCTGGCGCCTTCCGGGCGGCGGCCGATTCCAGAGAACCGGAAGAGACTAGGCGCGGAGCCGGAACCGCCAGGCGCCGTCCTCGTCGAGCCGCCGCTCCGCCTCGCCCGTCGCCCACATGTGGTTGAGATGCGCCACCGCCTCGACCATGGCGAGGCCGAATTCCCCGTCCCCGATGGGCCGCTTGTAGATGTCGTCGAAGCATTCCACCGCCGTCCGTGGCTGCGCCAGCGCCTTGCGAAGCCGCTTCAGCACGCCGTGATGGTTCTCGATCAGCTGCTCCAGACGCTTCGGCAGCCCGGTGAAGGGCCGGTTGTGGCCGGGAAGGCAGAGGTGGCCTTCCCGGGCATGGGGCTGGAACTTCCGGCAGGAAGCCATCCATTCGCCCAGCGGGTCCGCCTCCGGCTCGGTGACGTAGACGCCGACATTGGGGGAGATGCGGGGCAGGATCTGGTCCGCCGAGATCACGATGTCGTCGTCCTCGGACCAGAAGGTCGCCTGTTCCGGCGCGTGGCCGTCCCCCGTCAGCACCCGCCACGCGCGGCCGCCCATCTCGATGCTGTCGCCGTCCTTCAGCCGCTTGAAGCCGGGCGGCAGCGGCGCGACGACGCGGGAGAAGTTCATCGGCTCCCGGCTCCGCGCCCATTCGAGCCTTGCCTCGTCCGCCCCGGCCCGCCGCATGTGGAGGAGGGAGGGCTCCGTCGTCCGCTCCTGATGGTCGAGCGTCAGCATCCGCGCGAAGAGCCAGGCCGTCCGCGTCGTCCAGAGCCGGGCGCCGTGCTCCGCCTGGAGCCAGCCGGCGAGGCCGATATGGTCCGGATGGTGATGCGTGGCGATCACGCGCGTCACCGGCTTCGCCGCCAGCGGCCCGTTCATCAGATCGGCCCAGAGCGCCTTGGTCTTGGAGGTCTGGAAGCCGGTGTCGATCAACGTCCACCCGTCCCCGTCGTCCAGCGCGTAGACATTCACATGGTCGAGCGTCATCGGCAGCGGCAGGCGCAGCCAGAGGATGCGTTCCGCGACCTCGATCGCCCCGCCCGGCTCCGGAATCGCCTCGCCATGCGGATAGGCGAGCCCGGCGGGCAGGCGGCGGCTTTCGTCGAGCGGGGGCGGCGTCTCCGCGTCGTTCATGCGCCCAGCGCCTCGGCGGAGAGCGCATAGAGGGGCGCCGCGCCTTCCGTAGCCGCCTCGAGCGCGGCCTCCGCCTCCGGCAGGAGCTGCCGGATATGGAACACCGCGAGCGGCAGCCGCGCCTCGTCCGCCGCCGCGCCCCGGAGGAGGTAATGGCCGCCGAGGATCAGGCCCCAGGCCCGGAGATAGGGCGCGGCGCCCGCGTTCCGGTCGATGGCCTCGGCGCCGAGCATCCACTCCGTCGCCGCCTCGAGCCGCGCCCGCGCCTCGCCGAGCCGGAGGCCCGGCGCCTCGCCTTCCGCCGCCGTCTCCGCAATCTCGGCCAGCAGCCCGCGCGCCGCCGCGCCGCCATCCGAGAGCTTCCGGCCGACCAGATCCATCGCCTGGATGCCGTTGGTCCCCTCGTAGATCATCGTCACGCGCACGTCGCGGGCGTATTGCGCCGCGCCCGTCTCCTCGATGAAGCCCATCCCGCCATGGACCTGCACGCCGATCTGCGCGACCTCGTGCCCGATATCGGTGGAGAACGCCTTGGCGATGGGCGTCAGGAACGCGCCCCGCGCCGCCCATCCCGCCCGCTCCGCCTCCGGCGCGGCGCGCGCCATGTCGAGGCTGAAGGCGCAGTCGAGGCAGATCGCGCGGGCGGCGGCGGTCAGCGCCTTCATCCGCATCAGCTTCCGGCGGATGTTCGGATGGTCGATGATCGCCCCCGTCCCCTCCACGGGAGGCCGCCCCTGCTTCCGCTCCATCGCGAAGGCGACCGCCTTCTGCGTCGCCGCCTCCGCGACGCCGAGCCCCTCGACGCCGACGCCGAGCCGGGCGTTGTTCATCATCGTGAACATCGCCGCCATGCCGCCGCCCTCCGGCCCGATCAGCCAGGCGAGGGCGCCGTCATACTGCATCACCGCGGTCGGCGAGCCGTGTAGGCCGAGCTTGTGTTCGAGGCTGACGACCTGAAGCGCGTTCCGCCGCCCCGGCCGCCCCTCCTCGTCGGGGATGAATTTCGGCGCGAGGAAGAGCGAGACGCCGCGCGTCCCCGCCGGGGCGCCCGGCAGCCGGGCGAGCACGAGATGGCAGACATTCTTCGCAAAGTCGTTGTCGCCCCAGGAAATGTAGATCTTCTGCCCGGTGATCGCATAGGTCCCGTCGCCGCGCGGCTCCGCCATGGTGCGGAGCGCGCCGACATCCGAGCCCGCCTGCGGCTCCGTCAGGTTCATCGTGCCCGTCCATTCGCCGGAAATGAGCTTCGGCAGGTAGAGCGCCTTGATCGCGTCGCTCGCATGATGCTCCAGCGCCTCGATCTGCCCCTGGCTCATGAGCGGGCAGAGCGAGAGGGAGAGGCAGGCGGAGGCCATCATCTCGTTCACCGCCGTCCCGAATGTGAGCGGCAGGCCCATGCCGCCATGCTCCGGGCTCGCCGCGATGCCGATCCAGCCGCCCTCCGCAATCGCGGCGAAGCCGTCCGCGAAGCCGGGGGAGGTGCGGACCACGCCGTTCTCGAGCCGCGCCGGGTGAAGGTCCCCCGCCCGCTGGAGCGGCGCCAGCCGCTCCTCCGCCATCCGCGCCGCCTCGCCGAGCACGGCGGCGCGCGTCTCCGCCGTCGCCTCCGCGAAGAGCGGCGTCTCCGCCAGCCGGCCGGCGCCGACGACATGGGTGAGGATGTGTTCGATCTCGCCGAGCGGGGCGCGATAGGTCATGGCCGTCCCTCCTCCCGAACCGCGCGCGGTCGCGGCGGCGCGCTCCTCGCGCTAGCGCCAATCGCCGCGCCGCGCAACCGCGCCGCGGTGGAACCGCCGCTAACCGAAGGTTAATCTGTGTCCGCGAAAGATCGTCGCGCGAAGCGCCTTGCGCCGCAAAGGGGAGGGAACCCAGAGCCGATGCCGGACGGACCGCTGCAACCGGGCCGCGCGCGGGAGGGCGGAAGCCTGATCGAGGCCGGAGCCGTCTCGGCCTTCGTTGCGCTCGTCGTCATCTGGCTGATCGCGCTTCTGCACGATACAGGCCGCGCGCTCGCCATCGCGCCGGCCGTCTCCGTCTTTCTCGTCCTCGGGCTCGCGTCCGTCGCGGCGGCGCGCCTGCGGAGGCCGGCTTCGCTCGTCGTCATGCTTCTGACCGCGGCGAGTTATGGCGTGATCGGCGTCGTCTCCGCCGGGATGGGGGGGCTCGCCTATCACGCAGCGCCGATCCTCGCCCTCGTTCCGGTGGTCGCCGCCTCGTTCTCGACGGAGCGCGCGACGGCCGTCAGCGCCGCAGTCGGCGCCCTTGTCGTCCTTGCTGTCGGCGCCGCAGGCGACGGCGTCGATCCGGCCTACGCAGCCGCGCCGACGACCCTCGCCCCGCCCCAGATCGTCTGGCTCTGCGCGAGTTTCGTCACCCTCGCCATGTTCGGCATCGCCAGCCTCTTCAACCTCTACGGACGGGAGCGTCTGCACAGCCGCCTGACCAGGGCGATCGCGCGGGCCGAGGAGGCGGGCCTCGCCCGCTCCCGCTTCCTCGCCACGATCAGCCATGAACTGCGGACGCCGCTGAATGGCGTCTTCGGCTTCGCGGAGCTCCTGAGCCTCGATCCGGACCCGAGGGCGCGTGAACTGGCCGAGGAGGCTCGCCGCCGGGGCCGCCGGCTCACCCGGCTGGTGGAGCGCGCCCTCGAAGTGACGGCCACGCGGGCGGAGGCGTTGCCCGACGGCGGCGCGAACGGGGCGAGGGAGGCGGCGCTGCCGCAGGTCGTCGCCGGGGCGAGGCTGATGAACTTCATCTCCCGCGTCTTCAACATCTTCTATTTCGCCGGTTTCGGGCTCGTCTTCCTGCAGGACTGGCGGGCGGGGGCGACGGCCTTTCTTTACGCCCTGCCATTCACCGCGCTCATCGTCGGCTCGATGTTCATGGCGGGCGTCGCCGGCCGCCAGCGCCTCAGGGGCTGGATGTTCGCGGGCGGCGCCTCGGGGGCGGTCGTCGTGGTCGCCGTCGTGATGGGCGGCCTCGCTCATCATACGGTCGTGGCGCTCTTCATTATGCCCATGGTGATCGCTTCGCTCGGGCGGATCCGGGATACGGTCGCCTCGATCTTCCTCATCGCCCTGTGCCTCCTCGCGATCCACGCCCTGAGCGCGACGCCGGACGGCCTCTTCGCGCTGAAGCCGTCGCAGATAGTGGAGGCCGGCGCGCTCTGGACGCTGTCAGCGCTCGCCTCGCTCGGCGGCTTCAGCTTCGTCGCCTGGATGAACGTCTTTTCGCGCCGGCAGCGAACGCGCCGGCTGCACCGCGCGCTCAAGCTCGCCGAGGCGGCGCGGGACGCGAAGGCCGCGTTGCTCGACGAGGCGAGCGCCGACCTCGCCGCGGAGACGGCCGCCCTCTGCGCCGCGCTCGCCCGCGCGGGCGCCTCCTGCCCGGCCGATCCGCGAAGCGACGCGGCGCTGCGTCAGCTCGCTTCCTCCGCTTCCGCCTTCGCCGCGCTCGTCGGCTCGATGCGGGACTTTGCGGAGGTCGGCCGCGCCGGCGCGCTCTCCGCGCCCTTCGTCCCGTCGGAGATCGTGGAGGCCGCCGCCGACGCCGCGGCCGCCGCCGGCCGGGAGATCCGGCGGGAGATTGTCTACGGCGCCGCCCTCCCGCGCCGCGGCGATGCGGAGCGCATCCGCCGGATTCTCGCCTGCCTGCTCGACAACGCCATGAAGTTCGCGCCCTCCGGCATGATCGTCCTCTCTGTCGCGGATTCGCCGGAAGGCGGCCTCCTCTTCAGCGTCGCGGACGAAGGGCCCGGCGTGCCGGAGGCGGACCGCGAGCGCATCTTCGAGCCTTTCCTCCAGCTCGACCAGACGGAGCGGCGGGTGGTCGGCGGCGCGGGGCTCGGGCTCGCCCTCGCGCGGGAGAATGCGCGGCGGATGGGCGGGGACGTCCTCTACCGCGTCAGGCCGGGCGGCGGCTCGATCCTTCTGCTCTGGCTGCCGGACCTGCCGCTGGCCGAGGTCGCGGAGCCCGAGCTCCGGGCCGCTTGAAGCCCCCGCGCCCTGCGCCTAACGCTGGCGCATGGCGTCTCCCTCCCCGCGGCTGCTGATTCCCGCGCTCTCCTTCGCGAATTTCACCATCGGCGTCGGCGCCTTCATGGTGATCGGCGTGCTCGCCCCCGTCGCCGCCGAACTCCGCATGTCGGAGGCCGAGGCCGGGCTGGTTATGACCGTCTACGCCGTCGCCTACGCGATCGGCTCGCCGCTCCTCGTCGCGCTGACCGGGGGCGTGCGGCGGCGGGATCTTCTGGCCGGCGCGCTCCTCCTCTTCGCCGTCGCGGCTGTGGTGATCGCGCTGGCGGAGAGCGCGGGCGCGCTCCTCTTCGGGCGGGCGCTCGCCGCGCTCGGGGCCGGCATCGTCTCCCCCGTCATCGCCGCCGTCGCCGCCGCCTCCGTCGCGCCGGAGGCGCGGGGTAGGGCGCTCGCCGCGGCCTTCTTCGGCTTCACGCTGGCGCAGGTCATGGGCATCCCGCTCGGCGCCTGGGTCGGCTACACCTTCGGCTGGCGCGTGGATTTCTGGGCCGTCGCCGCGCTCTCCCTCCTCGCCGCGGCGGGGGCGATGCGCTTCGTCCCCGCGAACGTCTCGGCGGAGCCGGGCCGCCTCTCCGCCCTCTTCGCGACGCTGATGGACCGGCGGGCGATGCTCGCCCTCTCCTTCACCCCGCTCTTCGTCGGCGCCGCCTATGTCTTCTACACCTTCGCGACGCCGATCCTGGAGACGCGGATGGGCATGGGGCGGGAGGGGGTGAGCCTCTTCCTCTTCGTCACCGGCGCCGGGGCCGTCGCTGGCAACCTGATCTCCGGCCGGCTGGCGGACCGGATCGGGCCGGCATGGACCCTCGGCGCGCTCTCGATCGTCACCATCCTCGTGACGCCCATCTTCTCCCTCCTGCCGGTCCCGCCCCTCCTTCTCTACGGCGCGACCTTCCTCTGGTCGGTCTTCGGCTGGGGCTTCTTCGCCGTGCAGCAGAACCGCCTCATCGCCGCGGCGCCGGAGCGGGCGACGGTCGTCCTCTCGCTCAACTCCGCGCTCCTCTATCTCGGCGTCTCGCTCGGCTCCGCGGCCGGCTCCGGCCTCGCGGCGGGTTTCGGGCTCGACGCGCTCGGCTGGGGCGCGGCGGCGGTCGCGGCGGCGGCGCTCCTCAACCTCGTTCTCGTCGAGCGGGCGCTCCGCCGCCGCTGAGCCCGTCTCGCCATCGCCGCCGCTTGGCGCTATGTGCGGGGCATGGACAAGGGGGCGGAAGTCACGCGGGTTCTCGGGCCGGGCGATACGGAGGAAGCGGCGGCGCTCCTCCGCGCCGGGCGCCTCGTCGCCTTCCCGACCGAGACGGTCTACGGCCTCGGCGGGGACGGGGCCTCCGACAAAGCCGTCGCCGCGATCTTCGCCGCGAAGGGGCGCCCTTCCTTCAACCCGCTTATCCTCCACGTCGCGGACGAGGAGGCCGCCGCGCGGCTCGCCCTTCTGCCGGAAGGCGCGCTTCGCCTCGCTGCGAAGTTCTGGCCCGGCCCGCTGACGCTCGTCGCCCCGGCGCGGGCGGGCGCGCCAATCTCCCTCCTCGCGCGCGCGGGGCTGGAGACGGTGGCGCTCCGCGTGCCCGCCCACCCGGTCGCGCAGGCCCTGCTCCGCGCCTTCGGCGGCCCCGTCGCCGCGCCCTCCGCCAATCCCTCCGGCCGGATCAGCCCGACGACCGCCGGGCACGTCCTCGCCGGCCTCTCGGGGCGGATCGCCGCCGTGATCGACGGCGGCGCCTGCCCCGTCGGCCTCGAAAGCGCGGTGGTCGGCTTCGACGATGCGGGCGCCGCGCGGCTCCTCCGCCCCGGCGGGCTCCCGGCGGAGGAGATCGAGGCCGCGCTCGGCGCGCCGCTTCTCCCCGCGGGGGAGGGGATCAGCGCGCCGGGGCAGCTTCTCAGCCACTACGCCCCCCGCGCGCCCCTGCGGCTCGCCGCCGCCTCCGCCGCGCCGGGGGAGGCGCTGCTCGGCTTCGGCGGCGCGGCGGGCGCCGCGCTCGACCTTTCGCCCGCGGGCGACCTCCGGGAGGCGGCGGCGAATCTCTTCGCCATGCTCCATGCGCTCGACGCGCGGGGCGGCGCCATCGCCGTCTCCCCCATCCCCGAACGCGGCCTCGGCCGCGCGATCAACGACCGCCTCCGCCGCGCCGCCGCGCCGCGGGAAAGGAGCCCGGCATGAGCCTCAACCCCGCCTCCCCGGCCCTGCTGGACGGCCTCCGCGAGCTTCTCGGCCCCTCCGGCGCGAAGACGCCGGAGGACGAACCGGGCCTCTTCCGCGAGGACAGGGACCGCTATCGCGGCCACGGCGCCTTCGTCGCGCGCCCCGCCTCCACCGCGGAGGTGGCCGAGGTCGTCCGCCGCTGCGCCGAGGCGCGGACCCCGCTCATCCCCGTCTCCGGCGGCACCGGCCTCGTCGGCGGGCATGTGACGCTGGCGGAACCCGCGCCCGTCCTCCTCTCGCTCCAGCGCATGAACCGCATCCGCGCGGTGGACGCGGCGGATAACGCCCTGATCGCGGAGGCGGGAGTGATCCTGAAAGACGTGCAGGACGCCGCCGCGGCGGTGGACCGGCTCTTCCCCCTCTCCCTCGCCTCCGAAGGCTCCTGCCGGATCGGCGGCAACCTCTCCTCGAACGCCGGAGGGGTGAACACGCTCCGCTACGGCAACGCGCGCGACCTCTGCCTCGGCGTCGAGGCGGTGCTGCCGGACGGGACCGTCTTCAACGGGCTGAAGCGGCTCCGAAAGGACAATATGGGCTATGACCTCCGCCATCTCCTGATCGGCGCGGAGGGGACGCTGGGCGTCATCACCGCCGCCGCGCTGAAGCTCTTCCCCCGCCCGGCGGAGACGGCCACCGCCTGGCTCGCCGTCCCCTCCCCGCAGGCGGCGGTGGACCTCCTCCACTTCCTCCGCCCCCGCGTGGGGGACGTGATCTCGGCTTTCGAGCTGATCGACGTGGTCGGGTTCGACTTCCTCGCTGAGACCGGTATGCCGAAGCCCGCGCCGCTCGACCCGATGCCGAAATGGTCCGTTCTCGTCGAATGCGGCGGCCGCGCCGGCGTGGGCGAGGCGCTCGAATCCGCGCTCGAGGCGGCCTTCGAGGCCGGGCTGGCGACGGATGGCGCCGTGGCGCAATCCGCCCAGCAAAGGGACGCGCTCTGGACGATCCGGGAGACGATCCCGCTCGCCAACCGCGCGGTCGGCGCGCTCTCGAACCATGACATCTCGGTGCCCGTCGCCCGCCTGCCGGAATTCATCGACAAGGCCACCGCGGCGCTGAACCGGCTCGATCCGACCCTCCGCATCAACTGCTTCGGCCATGTCGGGGACGGAAACCTGCATTACAACGTCTACCCGCCGAGGGGCCGCGACAAGGCCGCGCTCGGCAACCGGCGGGACGAGGTGAAGCGCCTCGTCCACGACCTCGTGCACGAGACGGAGGGCTCCGTCGGCGCCGAGCATGGCGTCGGCCGCGCCAAGGTGGACGATCTCGAACGCTACGGCGACGCCGGCCTCCTCGCCGCCATGCGCGCGCTGAAGGCCGCGCTCGACCCGGCGGGGATCATGAACCCCGGCGCCGTCCTCCGCTGATCACGCCGCGAGCCGCTTCCGCGCCGCGCTCGCCGCCGCGGCGAGGGGGGAGGCGCGGTCGAGCTTCGTGAGCGCGGCGGCGTAGGCCGCGCGCGCCGCCGCCTGCAGCCGGCGCAGCGTCTCCGGCGGCCCGCCGGCCCGCGCCTCCGCCTCCAGCGCCCGGCCGAGCGCGAGTTGCAGCTCCTTGCGGCAGAGCGCCGCCGCCTCGGAGGCGGCCCGCGCCGCGCTTGGCCCGGCGGAAAAGCGCGCCTCGGCCGTCAGCGCGCCGACAAGGGTGAAATGCGCCGCCGCCCAGGCCTCCGGCTCCCGCTCCCGCGTCCGCGCGGCGAGAGCGGCGCGGGCCGAGGCGGCGGCCTCCGCGGCGAGCCCCGCCGCCTGCTCCTTCGGCGCGAACTCCGCCAGCTCCGCCAGCGCCCGCGCGAGGTTGCAGCGGATCGCTGCGCGGCGATGCTCCTCCGCGCCGTCCTCCTTGCCCAGCGCGTCGAGCGCGTCGCGATAGGCGGCGACGGCCTTCACCAGCATCGCCGCCCCCCCGCCCGCAGCCGCCTGCGCGCGGAACGTGTTGCCCAGATTGTTGCGCGCCGCGGCCCAGTGCGCCGGCGTCGCCTCCCGGCTGTAGACGCCGAGCGCGGCCTCCTCCGCCTGTTCGGCCTCCTGCAGCATCCGCGCCCGCGCCGGCCCCGGCGTCGCCATCGCCGCCGCGCCGAGCGCGAGGCCGAGCTGCGCCTGCGCCTGCGCCCAGTCCGCCGGCTTAGACCGCCGCGCGCGGGCGGAGAGCGCGGCGCGGTAGGCCGCCGCCGCCTCCACATGCAGCGCCGCCGCGTCCTTACCGCGCTTCCGCCGCGCGAGATTGCCGAGCGCCGTGGCGAGGTTGCTGTTCGTCGTCGCCCGCCTTCCGGGATGCGCGCGCTCGGTGAAGACTTCGAGCGCAGCGCGATAGAGCGAGACCGCCTCCTCCAGCAGCGCGACGCTCGCCTCATGCGGATGCATGATGGCGAGGTCATGCAGCGCATTGGCGAGGTTGTTGCGCGTCGTCGCCCATTTCTCGGGCCGCCGGTCCTTCCGCCAGTAGTCGAGATTGCGGCGCAGGAAGGGTCCGGCGGCGGCGATGGCGTCGGTCCCGAAGATGCGCCCGTGCCGGTGCAGCGCGGCGGCGAAGGCGTGCCGGAGGTCCGCAGCCGCGTCGGGCACGAAGGGGTCGAGGAAGCCGGCGGCGGATTCGGCGAGCGTCGCCGCAAGCCCCGGCGCCCCGGACATCAGCGCGACCTCCCCCCGCTCCCGCCGCAATTCGATACGCGCCGGCCCGCGGCCGACTTCCGCCTCGGCGGCGGAGAGGCGGGCCTCCGCCTCCGCGAAGTCGCCGCGGTCGATCGCCGCCTGCGCCGCGGCCGCGAAGGGTCGAAGGTCCGGCCGGTTCCGGACGATTCCGGCGATGCGCGCGCGGGAGGCGCGCCATTCCAGGGTCTTGAGGCGGAGCGCGGCCTCACGCACGTCCCGCTCCCGGCTGTCGAGCGTCCGGAGCGACGCCTCCAGCATCTGCCGCGGCGGGGCCGCGCCCTGCGGCTCCGCCTCCGCCCCCGGCAGGTCGGAAGGCGCGAGGCCGAGCGCATGGCGGATCGCTTCGACGACCCGCGGCGCAGGGGCGGAAACGAGCCCGTCCTCGATCTCCGCCACCCGCCGCGCGGCGCCGGCGGCGCCGAAGGCGATCGCCGCCAGTTCGGGCCGGGAGAGGCCGCGCTCGCGCCGCCGGGCCTTCACCAGCTCACCGAACTCGCGGCCGAAGCCTTGAGGTTGCCGCATCGAAACCCCCACACACGCCTACGCACACACACACGGACACAAACGCGAATCTCTCACGATCCGCCCGTTTTTCCAGCGAAATCCGTTTCGGATTCGCCTCGAATGCCGCGGGCGTCAGGCCCGGCGGGCGAGCCGCTCCGCCAGCCGCCCGCGCGGCGCGGGCAGGGCGCCGGCGCCGACCCAGCGTTCGAGGAAGAATCCGCTGAGCGCGAGCCCCTCCGCGAGCCCGTCCCCGTTTGCGCCCCCGTTCGCGCCCCTGTCTGCGCCGCCGAGAAAGCCCGGCAGCGGCAGGAGCCGCCCGCCCCAGGGCTCCGCCGCCTCACGGCTCACCGCGCGCCCGCTCTTCGGGGAGACATGGGTGAGGTCCTCCCGCGCGCCCGTCACGGCGCAGGCCGAGAGGTCGAGCGGCCAGCCCAGCTCCGAAAGCAGCATGATCTCCCAGGCGACATAGGCTTCCGGCCAGTCCGGCGCGACGCCGAGCGAATCGAGCAGCGAAACTGTCGCCGCATGGAGGGCGGGGCAGGGCTCCCGCTCCGGGAGGAACGCGGTCAGGAGGGCGGCGACCGCGGCCATCGCCGCCAGCGCGTCCCCGTCCGCCATCAGCGCCCCGGCGCGGGAGCGGAGCGGTTCCGCCCGGAACGCGCCGAGATGCTCCCCGAGCCGCGCGCGCCATTCGAGGCTGACATCCGCCCCCGGCTGAAGGAGCGGCGCCATCTTCCGCGACGCGCCGCCGCGCACGATCCCCGCATGGCGCCCGTGCGCCGCCGTCAGCGCCTCCAGGATCAGCGCATCCTCCCCGTGCCGCCGCGCGGATAGGATCACGCCCTCGTCGCGCCACTCCAAGCGTCAGGCCTTGGGCCAGAGCACCATCTGCGTGCAGCGGAACTGCGCCATCACCCGGCCCGTCGCCTCCGAAGTCACCACCGCGTCCCAGAGCTGCGTCGAGCGGCCAAGATGAAGCGGCTTCGCGCGGACGATGACGCGCCCCTCCTTGGCGGTGGAGAGGAAGCTGGAGGAAAGGTCGATCGTGGTGAAGCCGACGGCCCCCTCAGGCAGCGCCGCGATGGCGCCGAAGCCGCAGGCCGTGTCCGCCAGCGTCACCACGACGCCGGCATGGAGATAGCCGTTCGGGGCGAAGAGCGTCCGCCGCACCTCGACCGCGCCGATCACCTCCTCCGGCGTCACCTTCTCGAACTTCGCGCCGAGAAGGTCGGGGAAGAGCCCCGCCGTGCGGGCGTTCCATCCGTCGAGCGTCGTGGGCTTGTCGAGCGCCATCAGAGCCTCCCGTTTTGGGCCAGGATGCGCCGCGCGCGCCTCTCAGTCGAGCCCTTCCTCGCCGAGGAGGGTCCGGCCCTTCGGATCCTCGATCTCGACGATCCAGAGATCGGGGTCGAAACGGCGCTGCCGGGCGAGCGCCGCATCCGCCTCCGTCTCCGCCCCGGCCTCGATGAGCGGCGACCAGACGCGCTCCCCCTCCGCCCCGTAGGCGCGCACGAAGACGGAGGCGCGCCCGTCCATCGTCGCGACCTTCACCGCCACCGCGCCCGCGGTCGGGTCCCCTTTCGCGGCGAGATAGGCGGGGATCGCGGCGAAGCGCAGCCGCGCGAGATAGGCGGAGACCCAGAGATCGGTCGTCAGGCGGGCGGTCATCGTTCTGAAGACGGAAGGCCGGAGAGCGTTCCTCGCCCGCACCTTCCCGCCTTCGGGATTGGGCAGAACCTGCCCAGAAGCGCCCGGCGGATCAGACCCGCGGCTGATCCGCCCGCGGCCGCCGCCCCCCGGCGGCCGCGTTTCCGCGCCCGCCGCGGCGACCGCGGACTGATCTTCGACCGCTGCGGCGGCTTGGCGCCCCTCGCCCTCCGGCCTTCGCCTCCGGGCGACGGCCTCGGCGGCTTTCCCCCGGAAAGCCGCTGATCGAGGCCGGGGCAAGCACCGGCGGGCGCGCCAGTTCGCCCCGCCCTCATTCCTCCCCGCCCGAGAAGTCCAGCCCGATCGCGTCGAACCGCTCCTTCTCGTCGAGCCAGCCGGGCCGCGCCTTCACCTCGAGGAAAAGATGCGCGCGCCGGCCGATCAGCGCCTCGATCTCCTTTCGCGCCTCCTGCCCGACGGTCTTGATCGTCTCGCCCCGCTTGCCGAGCACGATGCCCTTGTGCCCGTCGCGGATCACATAAATGATCTGCCGGATCTCCGCAGAGCCGTCCTTCCGATCGTCCCAGCTCTCGGTCTCGACCGTGAGCTGATAGGGCAGCTCCTCATGCAGCCGCAGCGTCAGCTTCTCGCGCGTGATCTCGGCGACGATCATCCGCGTCGGCAGGTCGGAGATCTCGTCCTCCGGATAGAGGAACGGCCCCGCCGGCATCTCTGCGGCGAGCCAGCGGCGGAGGTCCTCCACCCCGTGGCCGCGCTCGGCGGAGATCATGAAGGTCGCCGCGAAATCCCGCTTCGCGTTCATCTCCTGCGCCAGATGGAGCAGCGCGGGCGCCTTCACCCGGTCGATCTTGTTGATGACGAGCGCGACCTTCAGGCCCGGCCGCTCCGCCAGCCGGTCGAGGATCGACTGCACCCCCTCCGTCAGCCCGCGATGCGCCTCGATCAGGAGGCAGATCACGTCCGCGTCGTCCGCCCCCGCCCAGGCGGCGGCGACCATCGCGCGGTCGAGCCTCCGGCGCGGGCGGAAAAGGCCGGGCGTGTCGACGAAGACGAGCTGCGCCCGTCCGCCTTCCGTCTCCGCCATCGCGATCCCGCGGATGCGCGCCCGCGTCGTCTGCACCTTGTGCGTGACGATGGCGACCTTCGCGCCCACCATGGCGTTGAGCAGGGTGGACTTGCCGGCGTTCGGCTCCCCGATCAGCGCGACGAACCCCGCGCGGGTTTCGGCGGCCTCATTCATCCAGTTCTCCGATCAGCTTCAGCAGCGTCATCGCCGCCTCCTGCTCCGCCGCGCGTTTCGAGCGCGCCTCGGCCCGCGCCTCCGCGCCGGTTTCGAGCCGGGCGACGACGGTGAAGCGCGGCGCATGGTCGGGGCCCGTCCGCCCCTCTTCCTCGTAGCGCGGCGGGCGCATGCCGCGCGCCTGCGCCCATTCCTGCAGCCAGGTCTTCGCGTCGCGCGGGGCCTCCGCGCCCTGCGCCTCGATCCGCGCGCCCCAGTGCCGCGCGATCACGCCGCGCGCCGCCTCCAGCCCGCCGTCGAGATAGACGGCGGCGAGCGCGGCCTCCATCGCGTCGCCGAGGAGCGCGTCGCGCCGCCGCGCGCCCGTCCGCGACTCGGACTTGCCGAGCCTCAGCGCCCGGTCGAGCCCGATCTCCCGCGCCACCTCGGCGCAGGTCTCCTTCCGCACCAGCTCGTTGAACCGGGGCGCAAGCTCGCCTTCGTTCGCGTCCGGATGCCGCGCCACCAGCGCCTCCGCCACCAGCAGGCCGAGCACCCGGTCCCCGAGGAATTCGAGCCGCTGGTTGTGCGGCCGCGCCGGCGTCGCGGCGGAGGGATGGGTCAGCGCCTCCTCCAGCCGCGCAATGTCCGTGAAGGCGTGGCCAAGCCGCGACGCCGCCTCGCGCGCGTCAGAGGCCAAGGGCGCTCACCGGATGACCGTGAGGAACCGGCTCCACCGCCAGTTCCAGATCTCGTAGAACGGCCCGTCGGAGGAGATCGCGATGATCTCCGCCCGCCCGACGAGGTTCTCGTAGGGCACGAAGCCGACGCCCTGCCGGCTGTCGTTGGAATTGTCCCGGTTGTCGCCCATGAAGAAATACTGGCCCTCGGGCACGGTGAAGACGCGGGTGTTGTCCGTCGCCGCCGAGAGGTTCCCGTCCGCGTTCAGCACCGTGTAGGAGCGGCCCGAAGGCAGCGTCTCCGTCCACGCCTCCTTCGCGCAGACGACCTCGCCGCCGATGGTCGGCTTGTCGATGCAGCGCGTGCGCGACGGGTCGATCGGCTCGATGAAGTCCGCGATCCGCGCCTGCGGAACCTCCTCGTCGTTGAGGAAGAGCCTTCCGCCCCGCATCTGGATGCGGTCCCCCGGCAGGCCGATCAGCCGCTTGATGAAATCCTCGTTCGTCCGCGGATGCTTGAAGACGATGACGTCCCCCCGCTCCGGCTCGGAGGCGAAGATGCGCCCGTCGAACGGGCCGAGCGACCAGGGGAAGGAATGCTTCGAATAGCCGTAGGAGTATTTCGAGATGAAAAGGTAATCGCCGATCAGCAGCGTCGACTTCATCGAGCCCGAGGGAATCCAGAACGGCTGGAAGAGGAAGGTGCGGAAGACGAGCGCGATGGCGATCGCCCAGACGATGGTGCGGATCGTCTCGCCGATCCCTTCCTTCTGCTTGCCGCCTCGCGTCCTGGCCATGCGCGTCTCCCGATCAGGCCGCCGCTTGTGCGTCCGGCCCCCGCCGCTGTCAAGGCGACGGGGCGCGCGGCCGGGCCTCGATCACGACGAAGGCCTGGGCGTAGGGGTGGTCGTCCGTGATCGTGACATGGATCTCCGCCACATGCCCTTCCGGGATCAGCGAGGCCAGCCGCTCCGCCGCCCCGCCCGTCAGATGCATGGTCGGCTGGCCGGAGGGGAGGTTCACCACCCCCATCTCCGCCCAGGCGACGCCCATGCGGAGCCCGGTGCCGAGCGCCTTGGAGCAGGCCTCCTTCGCCGCCCAGCGCTTGGCGTAGCTCGCCGCGCGCTCCTTCCGCCGGTCCGATTTCTGGCGCTCGATCTCGGTGAAGACGCGCATGACGAACCGCTCCCCGAACCGGTTGAGCGTGTTCTCGATCCGGCGGATATCCGCGAGGTCGGAGCCGATGCCGACGATCATGGCGCCTCCGCCCGCCAGGTCAGCAGCCTGAGCCCTGCGAGGCCGAAAAGCGCCGCCGTCGCCGCCTCTATCCCCCGCCGCGCGCGGGCGTAGAGCCGCCGGGCCGGCGGCAGGGCGAATGCGAGCGAATAGGCGAGATAGATCGAAAGGCCGATGGCGGCGCAGACAGCCCAGATCGCCCAAATCTCCGCCTTCGTCGTCTCCGGCCCAAGCCCGAGCGCGATCACCGCCGCCCAGGCGAGGATCGCCTTGGGGTTCATCGCGTTGAGGAGCGCGCCCCGCGCGAAATGGCGGCGCGCGGGGGCGGGCGCCGGCGCCGCGCCCGGCCGCATGGCGCTCCGCGCCGCGCCGAAGGCGAGCCAGAGGAGAAAGAGCCCGCCGCCGATCTTCAGCACGGTCAGCGCCGCCGCGCTGGCGAGAAGGAGCGGCCCGAGCCCCGCGGCGACGAGCCCGCCCCAGAGCGCGAGGACGAGCGCGAGCCCGAGCGAGAACCGAGAAGCCGCCCCCGCCCCCTGCGCCATGGCGGTCGCCGCGACGCCGAGCGTTGCCGGCCCGGGCGCCCCGCAGGCGACGGCGAAGGCGATGGCGGGGGCGAGGAGGAAGGCGAGGTCGGTCATCGGGCGCTCCGGCGCTGTCCGTTCCGCTGCGCAGGCGGCTGAGGCAGCGCCACGGCCTCGATCAGCAGGTCTCCAGTGGAGACCTGCAGAGGCCGTTCGGCCGGAGGCGCAAGCCGGAGGCCGAGGGGCGCCGAGCTTGCCCGAACGGCTCCAAATCGGAGCGCGGCCGCTGCGGTGGCCGCGGAATCGCGGCCGCCGGGGGGCGGCGGCCGCGGGCCGATTTGCCGCGGGTCAAATCGGCCGGGCGCATGTCGCATCTGTTCCACGGAATCTGGCCGGAAGGTGCTGTGGTTCTGGCCCCTAAACGAGACGTAGGCGGCCCCCCTCACGCCGCGCCCGCCCCGAACGCCTCGCGCCGCGCCCGGTCCATCACGTCCCGCATCCGCCGGATCGCGCTGTCTAGCCCGGAGAAGATCGCCTCGCCGATCAGGAAATGCCCGATATTCAGCTCCATCACCTCGGGGAAGACGGAAACCTCCGCCGCCGTCTCGTAGGTCAGCCCGTGCCCGGCATGGACCTCGAGGCCGAGCGAATGGCCGAAGGCCGCCATCTCCCGCAGCCTCGCAAGCTCCGCATCCCGCTCCTCCAGCCGCCCCTCGGCATGATAGTCGCAATAGGCGCCGGTATGCAGCTCGATCACCGGCGCGCCGATCCGCGCCGCCGCCTCGATCTGCCGCCGGTCCGCCGCGATGAAGATGGAGACGCGGCAGCCCGCCTCCCGCAGCGGCGCGATGAAATGCGCCAGCCGGTTCTCCTCGCGGGCGACTTCGAGCCCGCCCTCCGTCGTCCGCTCCTCCCGCCGCTCCGGCACGATGCAGACGGCGTGCGGCCGGTGGCGGAGCGCGATCTTCTGCATCTCCTCCGTCGCCGCCATCTCGAAATTCAGCGGAATGGAGATCGCGTCGATGATCGCCTCGATGTCGGCGTCGACGATATGCCGCCGGTCCTCCCGCAGATGCGCGGTGATCCCGTCCGCCCCCGCCGCCTCCGCCACCTTCGCGGCGCGCACCGGGTCCGGCGCCGCGCCGCCGCGGGCGTTCCGGATCGTCGCGACATGATCGATGTTGACGCCGAGGCGCAGGCGGCCGAGGGGTTTGGTCAGCATGGGAGGGCTCCTTCCGCGCCGGAGGATAGAGCGTCAGCGCGCCGCTTCCAAGCGGAGCCTCACGGCGTAGGCGCTGGCGATATGCGCGCGCGCCGCCGCCTCCGCCGCCGCCTCGTCCCGCGCCGCCACCGCCTCGACGATGGCGCGATGCTCCCGCGCCGAGCTTTCCGCCCGCCCCGGCGCCGCGAAGGTCGTCCCCCCGAGGAGGGAGAGCGAGCGGCGCACGGGCCCCAGCGTCTCGATCAGATAGCGGTTGTGGCTCGCGCGCTGCAGCTGCCTGTGGAAGCGCTTGTTGGCCTGCGCGAGCGCCCTCGGCTCCGTCAGCGCCTCGTCCGCCTCGATCATCTCGAAGAGGAGCGCGACCTCCGCCGCCGAGGCGCTCCGCGCCGCGAGCCGCGCGGCGAGCCCCTCCATCACCTCGCGCACCGCGTAAAGCTCCCCGAGCTGGTCATAGTCCAGCGTCGCCACCACCGCGCCCTTCCGCGCCTCGTGCGTCACCACGCCCTGGCTTTCGAGCCGCCGCAGCGCCTCCCGCACCGGCGTCCGGCTCACGCCGAACCGCGTCGCGAGATCGGCCTCCAGCAGCCGCGCGCCCGGCGGGAACTCCCCGCGGTCGATGGCCGCCAGGATGCGCTCGTGAAGGTCCTCGCCCGGTTCCTCGTCCGTCGTCATGCGCCCCTCCGTTTTGGCGCGAGCCTCGCCCGGAGACGGCGCGGGCGCAAGGTGGCCTTGGCGCGCGCGAGGCGGTATCAGGGGCCGGAAACGGACAGGCCGGAGACGCGAGGGCGATGAGTTTCTTCCGCAAGCTGAAGGATCGGCTGACCCGATCCTCCACGAAACTCGACGAGGGCGTGGCCGCGCTGGTCGAGGCCGCGCCCGCAACCGCCGAAACGGCCGCCGAAGCCCCCCCCGCGCCCGAGCCGGCGAAGCCCGGCCTCGCCGCCCGCCTCGCCGGCGCGGTGACGGGCCGCGGCGCGGAGCCGACGCGGGTGCTGGACGATGCGATGCTCGCGGAGCTGGAGGAGCTTCTGATCGGCGCCGACATGGGGGTGGAGACCTCGCTCCGCGTCGCCGCCGCGATGGCCGAGGGCCGCTTCGGCCGCCGCGTCGGCGCGACGGAGGTGAAGGCCGCATTGGCCGCCGAGATCGCCCGCATCCTCGAACCCGTCGCCCGCCCGCTCCGGCTGAAGGGCCTGAAGCCGCAGGTCGTCCTCGTCTGCGGCGTCAACGGCTCGGGCAAGACGACGACCATCGGCAAGCTCGCGAGCCAGCTGCGCGGCGCCGGCAAGAAGGTCGTCATCGCGGCGGGGGACACGTTCCGCGCCGCCGCGGTCGAGCAGCTCCAGGTCTGGGGCGAGCGCGCGGGCGTCCCCGTCATGACCGCGCCCGAAGGCGCCGACCCGGCCTCGCTCGCCTTCGACGCCTTCTCCCGCGCCGAGGCGGAGGGGGCCGACATTCTCCTGATCGACACCGCGGGCCGGCTCCAGAACCGCGCCGACCTCATGGCCGAACTCGAAAAGATCGTCCGCGTCCTGAAGAAGAAGGACCCGACCGCGCCGCATGACGCCCTCCTCGTCCTCGACGCCACCACCGGCCAGAACGCGCTCTCCCAGGTCGACATCTTCCGCAAGGTCGCCGGCCTCACAGGCCTCGTGATGACGAAGCTCGACGGCACCGCGAAAGGCGGCGTCCTCGTCGCCCTGGCGGACCGCTTCGGCCTGCCGATCCACGCCATCGGCGTGGGCGAGCAGATCGACGACCTCCAGCCCTTCGACCCGGAGGAATTCGCCGCCGCGCTCACCGGCGCCGGGGGTAAGGCGTGAAGGCTCAGGCGCCCGTCGCCGCCTTCAGCGCCTCGGCGGGCTCCAGCCGGAAGCGGTAATCGGTCTCGACATGGGCGAGCCTCACCCGCCCGTCCCGGCCGATCACGAAGGTCGCCGGAACGGGAAGGGTCCATTCGCCCGCCCCGTCGTCCACGGGCAGGTTGTGCCCGAACTTGAGATAGAGCCCCTGCAGCTCCTCCCCGAGATCGAAGGCGACGCCATACTGGAGCGCGACCTTCGAGCCGACATCGGAGAGCACGGCGAAGGAGAGCGCGTTCTTCTCCGCGGTCGAAAGGCTCCCGTCCGGCGTCTGCGGGGAGATTGCTACGAGCCGCACGCCGGCCGCCTCGATCTCCGGCAGGATGCGCTGATAGGCGCGCAGCTCCAGGTTGCAGTAAGGGCACCAGCCGCCCCGGTAGAAGGTGAGGATCACCGGGCCCTTCGCGAGCTCCCCGGCGAGCGTCACCGTCTCCCCCGTCGCCGAGGGCAGGGCGAAGCCGGGCGCGGCGTCCCCCGGCTTCAGCACCGGCCGTGCGGCGAAGTCGGCGGCGAGCGCCGCGTCGGCGCGCGCCATGATCGCCTTCACCTCGTCGGAGGCGTTGGCCATGAACTGCGCCCGGCGCGCGTCGAGCGCTTCGGCGAGCGTGGCGGGGAGGGCGGGGGCGTCGTTCATCTCTCGTCTCCTGTCCGCAGGGCCTCAGGCGGCGGCCGGCTTCGACCAGACCGTGTCCTTCATGAACCCGTCGAGCGGCGTGTCGGCGACATGGTTCGTGTAGTTGGAGATCACCTTCACGGCGACGCCGAGGATGACTTCCAGAACCTGCCGGCGCCCGAATCCGGCCGCGAGGAAGGCCGCGACATCCGCCTCGGAAACCCAGCCCCGGTTCACGACGACCTTCGCGGTGAAGGCGCGCAGCGCCTCGAGCCGCGGGTCCGCGATTTCCCGGCCGTCGCGGATCGCGGCGATGGCCGCGGCGGGGAGCCCCGCGCCCTTCGCGAGCACGGAATGGCCCGCCATGCAGTAGCCGCAGGCGTTCTCGTAATTGGAGGTCAGGTAGACGACCTGCCGCTCCGCCGGCGTGAAGCTCGCCTTCTCGAAGATCGACCAGAGCGCCGCATAGCCTTCGAGCGCGGCGGGCGCCTCGGCGAGCACGGCGTGAAGGTTCGGCAGCATCCCGAAGGCCGCCTTCGTCGCCTCCAGAATGGGGCGCGCGGCTTCCGGCGCGGAAGCGGCGTTGTGGAGGGGGAAGGATTTCGCTGTGGCGGCCATGGCCGGTCTCCTCTCGGGTCCCGCCGGGAGCCCTCTCGCCCCGGCTTCGAGGGGAAGATGCATGCGTCGGTTCGGAATGATAATCACGCTCTTGCGACTATCACTCATTCTTGTATGGAATTGATGATGGACAGGATCGAATCCATGCGCGCCTTTCTCCGGGTGGTCGAGACCGGCGGCTTCACCGAGGCGGCGCGCCGCCTCGGCTCCACCCAGTCGACGATCTCGAAGCGGGTCGGCGCGCTCGAAGCCGCGCTCGGCGTGCAGCTTCTCGCGCGCACCACCCGCTCGCTGCGCCCCACGGCGGAGGGCGCTCGCTTCTACGAGGCGGCGAAGGCGGCGGTCGAGGCCGTCGAGGCGGCGGAGGGAATGGTCGGCGCGCCGGACGGGGAACTCACGGGCGCGATCCGCCTCGGCTGCCCCATCTCCTTCGGCCAGACCGCCATCGCCCCGCGGCTCGGCCCCTTCCTCGCCGCGCATCCGAAGCTGGAGATGGACCTCATCGTCTCGGACGGGTTCCTCGATCCGGTGGAGCAGGGCGCCGACCTCGTGATCCGGGTGGGCGAACTGCGCGACTCGGCGCTCCGCGCGCGCCGGCTCGGCCTCGCCCGCCGCGCGCCCGTGGCGAGCCCCGCCTATCTCGCCGCGCGCGGCGCGCCGGAATGCCTCGCCGATCTCGCCCGGCATGACTGCATCATCTACACGCGGCTCTCCACGGGGCGGTTCTGGCCCTTCGGAGACCCGAAGAACCCCCAGCTCGTCCCCGTCGCCGGCCGGCTGAGGACGGACAGTTCGACCATGATCCGCGACGCCGCCCTCGCCGGCCTCGGGATCGCCCTTGCGCCGCTCTGGCTCGTCGCGTCGGACCTCGCCGCGGGCCGGCTCGTCCCGCTCCTGCCGGAGGCGCGGCCGACGCCGCTGCCGATCCACGCCGTCTCCGCGCCCCGCCGGTTCACGCCGCGGCGCGAGGCGGCGCTGATGGACCATCTGGCGGAAAGCTTCCGGGCCGATCCGGCGCTCTCCGGCTGATCCGGCGGCTCGACGTCCACCCATGCGCCCCCGGCGCCCCCGCCATGCCCCGGCCCCGCTTCCCGGCGCCCCGCAAACCCGCTAATCCCGGCGGGAGCGGGAGAACGGCCCATGCTGACCGAATGGGTCGCGAGCATCGAGGGGACGGAGACGGCGGGGCTGGTCGCCACCGTCCTCGCCCTCGTCTCCGCGCTCGCCCACGCCTCCTTCGGCGCGCTCCAGAAGACGAAGGGGATGGACCCGTGGCTGATCCGCGGGGCGATCGACATCTGGTATTTCGTCATCGCGCTCCCCATCGCGCTCTTCGTCTTCCCGCTGCCGCCCATCGAGCTTGCGCCGGTCTTCATCGGCGTCTTCCTGATCCACACCGCCTACAAGCTCCTGCTCGCCGCCGCCTATGCCCGCGGCGCCTTCACCGTCGTCTATCCGGTCGTGCGCGGGGTCAGCCCGCTCGCCACCGTCCTCTTCGCCGGCGTGGTGTTCGGGGAGACGTTCCGGCTCGGGCAATGGGGCGGGGTGCTGCTTCTCTCCCTCTCCATCATGGCGCTGGCCGGCGTGAATCTGATGCGCGTGAAGCTGCAGCGGGAGACGCTGGTGAACGCCCTCGTCCTCGCCTTCTTCACCGGCCTCTTCACCGCCGCCTACACGACCTATGACGCCTGGGGGATCAGGCTGGCGGAGAACCCGTTCTCCTTCCTCTTCTGGTTCTTCGTGGTGGACGGGTTCTTCTTCCCCGTCCTCTCCTTCATCCTCTGGCGGAAGAAGGGGCCCGCCCGCCCCCCGCTCGGCCCGATGATGAAGCGCGGCTTCGTCGCCGCGCTCGTCGCCTTCGTCAGCTTCGGCTCGGTGATGATGGCGACGCGCCTCGGCGCGGTGGGTGAGGCGGCGGCGCTGCGGGAGACCTCGGTGGTCTTCGCCGCGATCATCGGCTGGGTGTTCCTGAAGGAGGAGGTCGGGCCGGTGCGCGCCGTCCTCATGGCGCTGATCGCCCTCGGCGCCGCGCTCGTGGAGTTCGGGTGAGGAGAGGCGGATGCACGTGAAGGTAAACGCCCCGACGCGGGGCCGGGAGGAGAGGGCTTTCGGCCAGAAGCGCGCGTTCATCCGTCGATGCGGCGCCTCGGTCCGGGTCAGGGTCGTGATCGAATCTTGGGCGCGATGTCCGACCGGATCGCGCGTCGCGCTGGCGAAAGGCGCCCGGCCGATTTGACGCGCGTCAAATCGGCCCGCGCCCGCCGCCCCCCGGCGGGCGCGATTCCGCGCCCACCGTGGCGGTCACGGTCCGATTTCGAACTGTCGGTCCCACGGATGGCCCCTCGACCTCGGGCTTGCGCCTGCGGTCGACCGCCCTCGGCGGCTTTCCACCGGAAAGCCGCTCTTCGAGGTCGGGGGCGCGCTGAACGGTCGCGCGCGCGCGCGCAGACGGCTCAGCTTCCCGCGCGGCGCAATATCCGCTATGCCCCCGCCCATGACCGAAAAAGCCATGAACCCGTGGGTGAAGATCGCGCTGGAGATCGGGCCGCTGGCCGTCTTCTTCCTCACCTACCGCGCTTACGCGGAGGAGAGCGTCACGCTCTTCGGCGCCGAGTATCAGGGCGTCGTCGTGGCGACCATCGCCTTCATCCCGGCGATCCTTCTCTCCCTCGCGATCTCCTACGGCCTCACCCGGCATCTGCCGCGCATGGCGATGGTGACGGCGGTGGTGGTCGTCGTCTTCGGCGGGCTCACGATCTGGCTCAACGACGCGACCTTCATCAAGATGAAGCCGACCATCGTGAACCTGATCTTCGCCGGCGCCCTGCTCTGGGGCCTGATGCTCGGCCGCTCCTGGCTCAAATACCTCGCCGGGGAGCTGATCCCGCTCACCGACGAGGGCTGGATGCTCTTCACGAAGCGCTGGGCGCTCTTCTTCCTCTTCATGGCGCTGGTGAACGAGGTCGTCTGGCGCGGCTTCTCCGAAAGCTTCTGGGTCAGCTTCAAGACCTTCGGCAGCCCCGTGCTCACCATCCTCTTCGTGATGAGCCAGGCCCCGCTGCTGAAGCGCCACGCCCTCCCCGAGGAGTAGCGCGCGGCGCCGGAACGGGTTCGCAACCTTTCGTAGCTAGGCTGACGCCATGCCGGAAGTCTGTCCGCGCCGAAGTCTCCGAGGCCAGAAAACGCCTCGCCGCGAGTATTCCTGCAATACGCTTGTAATACGTTTGTAATACACGAGCGACCGGTAATTCCCGAGCAATATCAGAGTCTTGTGAGGCTACCCCCGGTTTTCGCACATCAGACCCCGAAATCGCGCAACGCACGCTCCGGTTTCCGCCCGAATCGCGGCCCCCGCGCCGCTCCCCGTCCGACCTGCGCCTGTTGCGCGCCGTTGCTACCGCCGCGGCGGCAGGAAGTCCTCCACCCGCGGTCCGTCCTCCTTTTCGACGGGCCGCTCGGCGCGCGGCGGGTCGGGCGGCCTGTCCTCCGGCGGCTCGCCGAAGAGCGCGCGGGAGAGGCCGAACACCTCGTCCGCCACGATCAGGACGACGACGCCCACGCCGAGGCAGAGCCAGAGATTGGCTTCGACGAAGGCGTAGAGCCCGGCCATCACCGCTCCCGCCTCAGAGCATCGAGGGCAGGACCTGGTCGGGCGGGCGGTGGCCGTCCGCGAAGGTCTTGATGTTGATGATGACCTTCTCGCCCATCTCGATCCGGCCCTCCTCCGTCGCCGAACCCATATGCGGCAGGAGGACGACGTTCTTCTGCGCCATCAGCTTGGGGTTCACCGCCGGCTCATGCTCGAAGACGTCGAGCCCGGCGCCGGCGAGCTCGCCCCTGACCAGCATCCGCGTCAGCGCGTTCTCGTCCACGATCTCGCCCCGCGCGGTGTTGACGATATAGGCCGTGGGCTTCAGCAGCTTGAGCCGCCGCGCGTTGAGGAGGTGATAGGTCGCCGGCGTGTGCGGGCAGTTGACGCTCACCACGTCCATCCGCGCGAGCATCTGGTCGAGGCTGTCCCACCAGGTCGCCTCCAGCGCCGCCTCGGCGTCGGCATGGAGCCGGCGGCGGTTGTGATAATGGATCTGCATTCCGAAGGCCCGCGCCCGCCGCGCCACCGCCTGCCCGATCCGGCCCATGCCGAGGATGCCGAGCCGCTTCCCCGTCACCCGCCGCCCCATCAGCCCGGTGGGGGACCATCCGGACCAGTCGCCGGACTGGATCAGCGCCGCCCCCTCCATGATCCGCCGCGGCACGGCGAGGATCAGCGCCATCGTCATGTCCGCCGTGTCCTCCGTCAGCACGCCGGGCGTGTTGGTGACGAGGATGCCGCGCCCCCGCGCCGTCTCCACGTCGATATGGTCGAAGCCGGCCCCGTAATTGGCGATGAGCTTCAGCCGCTCGCCCGCGCGGGCGAGGAGCTTGCCGTCGATCTCGTCCGTCACGGTGGGCACGAGAACGTCCGCCGTCGCCAGCGCTTCGGCCAGCGCCTCCGCGTCCATCGGCGCGTCGGTCATGTTCAGCGTCACGTCGAAGAGCTCGCGCAGCCGCGTCTCCACCGGCTCGGGCAGGCGGCGGGTGACGACGACCTTGAGACGCGTGGGCATGGGCGGGCCTTCCGGTTGCGACAGAAACAGAAAGCCGTGATAGAATACGCGGAACAAGACCACAAGAAACCGGTCTCCGAGGCGGGCTGAGCATGACAAGGATGAAGGGCGCATTCCTCGCGGCGGCGCTGGCGCTGTCGCAACCCGCGATGGCGGAAACCCTGGGGCCGGAGACGAACCTGCCCCTGCCGCGCTTCGTGAGTCTCAAGGCGGAATCCGCCAATGTCCGGCGCGGCCCCGGCATCGGCCACCGTGTGGACTGGGTGTTCCAGCGCCGCGGCATGCCGCTCGAGATCGTGGCCGAGCATGGGCACTGGCGCCGCGTGCGGGACGTGGACGACGCCGGCGGCTGGGTCCATCACGCCATGCTGCGGGGGGACCGTTCCGCCGTCGTCACCGCCCCCCGCGCCGCGCTCCGCGCCGAGCCGGACCGGGAGGCGCCGCTCGCCGCGCTGGCCGAGGCGGGGGTGATCCTCTCCCTCTCAGCCTGCACGCCGGACTGGTGCGAGGCGGAGGCCAAAGGCGCGCATGGCTGGGTGCTCAAGACGGAGATCTGGGGCGCGGCGGCGGGCGACGTGTTCGACTGAGCATCCGGAATCCGGCCTTACGGACCCGGCCGGGCTGAAGCGAAGCGCTCCCCGCCCGCCCCCTGGCCCGTGCGTCCAGCACGGGCCGCGGCCTCCCTCCCCCCAAGGGAGGCCGCATCGCAACGGCGCAAGACGCTCAATCGCAAGAGGTCCTGACGCCATAAACCGCATGGATCAGCCGTTCCGCAGCGCCCTCCCGAGGGAGGCCCCGTCCCTCCGCGCCTCGTTCGAACGTCGACCGGCGTCGCCCGCCGCCTCGGATCACCGCACCACCAGCTTCACCTTCCGCCCCGTCCGCAGCCCTTCCTGCCGCGGCCCGAGCCCGTTCAGCACGCGGAACCGCGCCTCCCGGTCGTCGTCGAACGCCATCCGCCGGGCGAGGCTCGCCGGGGTCTCCCCGGCCCGCACCTCGTGGATCGCGATGCGGAGCGGCGTCAGCGCCGCCGCCTCCCGCTGGGAGAGCTTGGCGAAACTCGCCGCCGCCTGGTCCATGACAAGGCCCAGCCGGTCCTGCCCCTGCGGCTGCACGCCCATGAAGCGCCAGATCCTGTTCCCGTCCCGGATCGCGGTGAGCCGGAGGATGCGGACCCCCTGCTGCGTCTCCGCGGGGAGAAGCGCGGAGGCCGCCTCGAGCCCGCCGATCCGCCCCCGCTGGAAATTCTGGAGCTGGCCCGTCCGCGTCTGCCGGGCGATGCCGGGCGCCCAGATGCGCGCGATGTAGCCCTCCGCATCCTGCCCCTGCCGCTCGTCGCCGGAAAAGACGATCCCGGCCCCGTTCGGCCCGGCCATGGTGATCTGCGCCGCGGAGTTCTGGATGCGGAAGCCCTCGGGCGCCGTGAAAGTGAATCGCAGCTCCGGATGGCTGAAGCGCCGCCCCTCGACGAAGCCCTGCGCCGGGCTGTCGCCATAGATCATGCCGTCGATCGCGGCGAAAAAGCGCTGCCGCCCTCGCCGCCGCTCGTCCGCCGGCGCGGCGACGCCCGCCGCCGCCACCGCCTCACGCACCCGCTCCGCCGTCGCCGGATGGGTGGAGAAGAAATCGACGCGGTTGGGGTTGTAGGCCCCGCCCGCGAGCCGCGCCTGAAGGGTCGTCTCCGCCTGCATGTTGGCGAGGAAGTCGGCCTGCGCCAGCGGGTCATAGCCGGCCCGCGCGATATAGCGGACGCCGAGCCTGTCCGCCTCGAATTCCTGGGCGCGGGAATAGGAGGCGACATAGCCCTGGCCGATCGTGGAGCCGATCTGCCCGATGGCGTTCAGCGCGTCGCCCGAAAGGCCCGCGACCGCGCCGAGGATCGTCGCGCCGAGGATGCCGATCTGCGCGATCCCCGCCCGCTCCTGCCGCCCGGCGCTGTGCGCCGCCGTCACATGGCCGATCTCGTGCCCGATGACGCCCGCCAGCTCCGCCTCGTCATTGGCGAGCGCGATGAGCCCGCGCGTGACATAGACATAGCCGCCCGGCAGCGCGAAGGCGTTCACCACCGGGCTGTCCAGCACGGTGAAGGTCCATTTCGCGTCCGGCTGTTCCGAGGCCGCGGCGAGCCGCCGGCCGATCCCGTCCACATAGTCCCGCAGGGCCCGGTCGGAGACCTCGCCGCCGAACTGCGCGAGGATCTGCGGATGCGCCTGGTCCCCCGTCCGCTGCTCCGAGGCGGAGCGGGCGGCGACCGTCCTCGGCTCGTCCGCCGAGGGCCCGCCCGGCGCGGCGCAGCCGGCGATGAGAAGCGCGGCGACGCCGGCGATGGCGCTTCTGAACAGGGGAAGGCGGCGCATGGGCAAGGCTCCTCTCGTCTCTTTCCACGCGCCTCGCACGTAAATCGGGCGCGGGCGCGGCGGCTTCGGGGCGAGAGTAGCGAAAGCGGCGCGGCGGGGGAACCGGCGCCCCTAAGCCTTCCGCGCGAGGAACCCCTCGAACGCCGCCCGCGCCTCGGCCGAGCCGAGCCGTTCCGCGAAGGCCCGACTCTCCGCGAGGCTCACCGCCTTCACCGCCTCCGGGTCGGGCCGGAGCATCGCCCGCGTCGCCAGCAGCGCCTCCCGCGGCTTGGCGGCGAGGCGGCGCGCGGCGGCGAGCGCCGTCTCCATCAGCCGCTCCGCCGGGACGACGCGGTTGACGATCCCCGCCGCCTCGGCGCGGCGCGCGTCGAACGGCTCGCCGAGCGCCAGCATCTCGAAGGCGCGCGCATGGCCCATCAGCCGCGGCGCGAGGAGGGAGGAGCCGTTCTCCGGCACGAGGCCGAGATCGACGAAGGGCGTGCGGATCGAGGCGCTTTCGGCGGCATAGACGAGGTCGCACTGGAAGAGCGTGGTGGCCCCGACGCCGACGGCGAGCCCCTCCACCGCCGCGATCAGCGGCTTCTTCCCCTCCACCTGCGCCATCAGGAAGCGCCCGACGCCGCGCCCCCCCGCGCCGCCCTTCGCCGCGGCGAGGAAATCGACGATGTCGTTCCCCGTCGTGAAGTTGCCCCCGGCGCCGGCGAGGAGGACGGCGCCGACCGCCCCGTCCGCCTCCGCCGCCGCCATGCCGTCCGCCAGCGCATGATACATCGCGTCGGTGAGCGCGTTCTTCTTCTCCGGCCGGTTCATGACGAGAAGCGCCACGCCGTCCTTCGTCTCGATGTCGATGGTTCCGCTCATTCTCGCCTCACTGGGTCCGCGGGGGCAGGGTGCCCTCGTATTTGCAGATGATGCCGAGCATCACCTCGTCCGCCCCGCCGCCGATGCTCCAGAGCCGCCCGTCGCGGTAGAACTGGCTGACGATGTTGTCTCGCGTATAGCCCATGCCGCCCCAGTATTGCAGACAGGCATCCGCGACCTCGCGATAGAGCCGGCCGCATTTCAGCTTCGCCATTGAGGCCAGGCGCGTGGCATCGTTGCCGGCTACGTAGGATTCGACGGCGCTCCAGGTCAGCGCCCGCAGACTCTCGACCTCGGTGCGCAGCTCGGCGAGCCGGAAATGGACGACCTGGTTGTCGAG
>JAUIDE010000141.1 GCA_030429105.1 Alphaproteobacteria bacterium | reverse complement strand
AGGTATTCAGCGGGATCGTTCGGTTCGACATCGAGCTTTCTCCGCGCGCCGAGGCGGCGGGGCCCGGCCTGACGCCCTGCGCCGCGGCCTATCGCCCGGTAGGCGGGCACCGGATCGGGAATGCGGGCGTGTCGCTGCTGGAGGAGAAGGGCCTGAACCTCGACCTCTTCGAGATCGCGCCGGGGCTCTGGGCGCCGCACCGGCTGGAATTCCCCACCCGCTTCGGCGCGCTGGCCTTTGAGCGGCGGGACGGATGAGGGCCTAGGCGCTCTCTTCGGCGAAGAGCCGGATCTGCCGCCCGGCTTCCTCCCGCGCGCGGCCTGCGAGGCGGGGGACGAGGCGCTTCAGAGCTTCGGAGGCGGCGGCGACGACCAGCAGGTTGCCGGCGGCGGCCTGACGGATCGGATCGAAGGCGAAGCGGATCAGTTCATCCAGCCCCGCCTTCGGGATCGCGATGCGCGGCGCGCCCTCGGCGTCGCACCAGACGCCCGCGTCCAGCCCGTGTTCCGCCGCCACCGCCAGCGAGGCGACGAGGCGGTTGATGACGGAGATCGCCGTGAAGCTGTCGTTCACGCCGGGGGAGAGCGCGCGGAGGGCGATTTCGAGGAGGAGGGAGACGGAGAAACGGAGGTCGCCTTCTTCCGTCCGCCGCCGGCCGATGGCGAAGCAGTCCCGCGTCTCCGCCGCCAGCGCCTCCGCGCCGGGACCGAGGGCGCGGGCGACGATGTCGCCTTTCAGCACCGGATCGCCCGGCGCGACGCGGAAATCGAGGAAGCCGGAGCGGGCGCGGGCCGCGGCGGCGAGCGCTTCGAAGGCGACGGATTCGAGATAGCCGGAGGCGGGGGCGCGCACCGCAACCTCCGGCCCGGCGGGGAGGACGAGGTCGCGCCGCTCCAACGCGCCGCTGCGCCCCGCCATCGAGGCGATCCGCGCATCGAGCCCTGAGGCGATGGCGTCGATCTCCTCGTCCACCGTGATCCGCCGCGCCACCCGGTCCACGAAGACGAGGAGGAGCATGACGGCGAGGAGCGCCATCAGGCAGGCGAGGAGCGGCGGCGCGAGGCTAGGCCCTTCGGGCGAGAGGGCGAGGGAGACGAGCGCGTGGAGGAAGAGCGCGCCGAGGGCGCCGATGGCGAGCTGGCTCACCCGGTCCTTCGTGAAGCGCTCCAGCAGCCGCGGGGCGATGGAGCCGGCGGCGAGGGTGAAGACGACCAGCGTTATGGAATAGACGAGCCCCAGCGCCGTCATCGCGGCGCCGGCGAGGGTGGAGAGGACGGCGCGTGCCGGTTCGGGCTCCAGCCCCCAGCGAAAAACAAGGCCAGGCGCGGCGCTGTCGAGGAGGATCGCGGCGGCGGCGAGGGCGAGGCCCGAGAGGCTGATCGCCCCCGGCGCGGCGATCAGGCCGCGAAGCGTCAGGAGCCGGCCGAGCCGGGCGGCGAGCGCCCGGAAGGTCACACGTGCTGCCCGCCGTTGATCTCGATCTCCACCCCGGTGACGTAGGAGCTTTCGGGCGTACAGAGGTAGTAGATCGTGCGCGCCACCTCCTCCGGCTTGCCGAGGCGGCGCATCGGCAGCGTCTCCACGATCTTTTCCGTGCCGGGGGAGAGGATGTCCGTCTCGATCTCTCCCGGGGCGATGGCGTTCACGCGGACGCCGAGGGGGCCGAAATCATGCGCCATCTCCCGCGTCAGGGCGGCGAGCGCGGCCTTCGAGGTCGAATAGGCGGCGCCGGCGAAAGGGTGGACGCGGGCGCCGGCGATGGAGGTGACGTTCACGATCGCCCCCTGCGCCTTCACCAGCTCCGCCTTCAGCCCGCGGGCGAGCACGATGGAGGCGAAGAAGTTGACGTGGAAGACCTGCCCCCAGGTGCGAAGATCGGTCGAGAACGTGTCGAGCCGGGCGCCGCCCTCGCCCTTCGGGCTGATGCCGGCGTTGTTGACCAGCGCCTCCAGCCGCCCGCCCTTCAGCCGCGACTTGATCTCCTCCACCGCCTCGATGGTGGATTTCGGGTCCGCCAGGTCGACCTGGATGTGATCCTCCTCCCCCGCCTCCCAGGGGCAATCCTCCGGGAAAGGATGGCGGGAGCAGGTGATGACCCGCCAGCCGGCGGAGGAGAAGCGCTTCACCGTCGCATGGCCAATGCCGCGCGAGGCGCCGGTGAGGAGCAGGGTCTTTCGTTCGGGCATGTCGGGCCTCCGGGGCATCGCGTCCGGCTGGGGCGCCCCCGCCCGTCGCTGAGGCGGAGACTATCCGGGGGGCGGCGGGGGGGCAAGCGGGGGGCGGAGAGGGGGCGGCGGGGCCCATAACCATGGTTATCGGGTTCGGAGAATTGAAAAGGAACGATTTTTTCCGTGATCGATTGTTTCAGGGGGGGGGGGGGGGGAGGGGGGGGGGGGCGGTCTATGAAAAATGATATTCCTCACTTCAAGAGTCGGGGCTGTTCCGTCCACATGCGCTTTCCGGCCCGCCCGATAGGTTTGCGGGGAGACGAGGCGCATGGTTGTTTCGCCAGATTTGGCGGGATTGCGCGCAAAGACGATGTTGTTCAAGATGGAACTCTGGGGGCATCAACGCCTTCAACCAAACGGGCAAGGCCTTGAACGGCCATTCGTCCGCTTCTGGTGGACGGGCATTGGGACTAGAGCTTGGGCTTAAACGGCTGAAGAGCTTTGCGGATGTGGATTTTTCGCTTCGCGCGTCGATTAAGGCTTGCATCCGACCAAGCATCTGACAGAGTTTAAGGCCAAGTGATTTCGGGAGGGATTGTTGCTGTCGCTTTCGTCGCAACAAATGTCATATATCCAACTGAAGCGGAATGAAAGCTGGGTGGATGTCCACCAGGAAAAGCTTTCCCACCTTCTCCCAGGCTTTGTCGCAATGTACCCAGCCGATGAATTTCGGGCGATGGTCATCCGAATGCTGTATCGCGCAGACCGCCGGGGGCTTAGTGGGCAAGATGCGACGGTGGCATTCTGCTTCGCATCGATAAAGCTGGGCGTCGGTTTCGAAGACGACCCGAAACACGCTTGGTTCGCCGACGGTCTTCGTGGCCCTCAAGCAGGTTGGGCGAATGCCATATGGGATGGGCTTGCAGCGGCTCTCGATCAAACTGAAGAGCAATTGTCTTGAGTCGCGTCGCTACACGACCCCTCGACCCTGGCGCGACCGCTGCGGCGAATGCGTCGGTGGCAAAGGCCTTCCCGGTTTCGCCAAGTCCGGGGGATCAGAATTACCCCGCCTTCCAGAAGGCGTGGATGGACGCTTATGTCGCAAGTGGCGGCGGATACACCGAACAGACACCGACGGCTCTTCGGCAAGAAGTCAATGACGCCCGCTCTGGTTCGGCGGAACTGAGCCAGACCCCCCATGCCGTTCAGCCTTGTCCAGATGGCGAAGGCCCCGACGTATCCGGTTTCGCGCCGCCGGCGACGGTTTGTAGCTGCATATTGAGCGCCCTGTCCGTGTCCTGCAGCCATGGGCGGAGGGCGCAATCGGACTTTCTGCAGATCGTTCCGGATGAGATCGGAGCCGGCGATCCCTTGTCGATTGTTCCGGAGGCTGGCGGGGACTGCGCGACTAAGCTCGTAATCAGAACGCGAAACTTCGAGGGGCCGAGCGAGAGCCACGGCCCTGCGCCAATCACCCGCATCCTCTCCGGACCAGGTTCAGCGCAACCGGGCGGCTGGGGATGGTGGAAGGCGACGCCGAGGCGGGGAACGGTCGAGGCGACGACCTGCGGCGGCAACCCGGTCGTCATCGACGTCGAACGTTTTCCTGCGGGCGAGTCGAAGATTCAGTTGAACCTCAGCAAAGTCCTCGAGGGGTTCATGAATGGCTTCGGCAAACTCCCGGTTGATTTGCGACTCTTCACTACGAAAGGGACGCCTCGGAAGATCCGGAGACAAGGCGAAGCAAAGGCGGAAGACTTCACGTTGGACGGGTTGAAGAAGCGGATCAAAAATAACAATAATGCCAAGGTGGGCGCGCCAGCGGAGATCGTCTGGCAACTGGCCAGTGCGTGGCGCGAGGAAAAGGGATCACACCTCGTCTATTGCGAGATCGTCTCAATCCTCGCTGCGGATCCGCTCTTCGAGGCGAAGTTTTCGATCCCCGGCACGTTCCGAAAGTACGTCGACGTCGCTGCGGGCATCTACCTGAATGCCGACGGCAAGATCACTCTCGGGGGGCAGGTGGCTGGCAAGCGCTATCCCGCGCCGACAGATCGGTGGGCATGGGCCGAAGTGAGTGGCAACTTGTCTGGATCGCTGAAGCTCGAGCTCGCGCTCGAGCTCTGCGTCTTTTCGCCAAAGGTCCTGCAGGCCAAGGGTGGCGGCTCATTCAACGCCAAAGCTGCCGGCAATTTCCGCAACGAGTTCGATTCAAAGATCTGGCTGGATTACGAGGTGAAGGCCGGCAAGCTGACAGCGACGGTCATTTTCAAGACACTGTGGGGTCTTGTGGAGTACGAACGCGAGTGGCAAATTTGCGATGGATGGAATGATGGAGACAGTTTCGAAGTATTGGATTTTGGTGCATGAGCAACCGAGTATTAGTTCGTATTCTCAGCCCTGAGGGCGGCGTATTCGTGTTTCTGAACGGCTTTCTACTGTTTGGTGCAGATGAGGTCGGACGTTCGGCCACGCAGGCCGCGCCTTTCCTGCGAGCCGGACGCAACACATTCGAGATTACGCCGGAGCGGGCCGACACCGCCGCCAGACTAAGCGTCGTCGACCTCAGCCAAGGCGACCCGCAGACCGCTCCTGTTCTCCTGCAGATGGAGACCGGCGCGCCCGGCGCGCCGGTAGCCGAGACGCTGGCCGTGGATGGCATCGCGCCTGACTTCGCCTGGCATCGGGCCGAGGTCATCGACGCAATCTCCGGACAGCGCCGGGCTGTTTACGATGCCGCCGAAACCCTCGCCAGCCTTCTGGCGAGAGGGCCGGATCAGGAGCTTCTCTCGATTCTCGGCATGAAGCACGCGGAGATGGCGCGATCGGTCGGTCTTACGAAGGACGAGATGGACAACGGCCTCCTCGAAGGCCTTTCCGAACTCCGCGGCCGTCGGGGATTCCGCGTCGATCTCGCCGCCCCTGAAGACTTTCTGCCGCTCCTGTCCTCGGACAGCCGCATCGTAAACCTGCGCAGGATAAGCGGCGGCGATGCAATCAGGATCATTGACGGGATCTCGGATCCCGGGTTCAGCGTCGCCATGGCTCGTATATCCGGCCGATGGCATGTCGTCCGCTGACCCTAAAGAGCGAAACGCGCGGAAGGGCGCAATCATGACCCTCGCGATTGTCGGCATCTGCCTTGTGCTGGCTGGGAGCCTGCTGACCTACCGCGCATTTATGGAAGCGGGCTATGTTGAGGTGATTGGCCGGTCAACGTCTGCGGAGCTTCGAGAGGAAACGCACCGGCTCTCGGGCTCAAGCACCAGTTCCCGCCACTGGAAACTCTTCGTCACATACGAATACTGGGTCGGCGGCCAGCACTTCACAAGCGACCGGGTTGCTTCTCGAAGGCCTGGTTCTAACGCTTCTTCCGGGCAGCCTCCATCAGTTGATTTGCAAGCTTTGCTTGAATCTTATGAACCTGGAAGCGCGATCAAGGTGTACGTGTCGCCGTACCGCCCCGAGCGGTCGGTACTGATAAAGGCGGGTTTCGGCGGGGGCTGGGTGTTGGTCGGCGGACTCTTCTTAATTGTTGCTGCCTTGGCGGTTGCCTATCGGCTGATCTGAGCCGCTTGAGCGATACCGGAGGAATTTGCGCTCCCGAACACTCAGTGTGCGCGTAGCGCGGCCGCGATGTGCCCGGCCCCGAAGCGACTTGAGAGCCCTTTTCAGGCATAGGTGAGCGCTTCGTCCCTTGAGGCGTCGCGGCCCTAAGCCGGATCTCGACACGACTTGGCGTCGCCCCCCTCACGTCCCGCAGAACGTCCGCGCAACCGCCTCCCCGGGCTGCGCCGGGAGCGCGAAGCGTTCCCGCCCTTCCTGCGCCTCGAAGGGCCGGGCCAGAACCGCGTTGAGCGCCTCGAAAGGGGCGTAGTCCCCGCGATAGCCGGCCTCAATGGCTTCCTCCACGAGGTGGTTGCGGGGGATGTAGAGGGGGTTGGCGGCGCGGAGGGCGGCGGCGTTCCGTTCGCCGGGGGCGGCGCGCCAGTCCGTGAGCCATTGGTCGAGCGCGGCGTCGGGGAAGAGGGCGCGGAGGGGGGCTTCGTTCCCCTCGGCGGCTTCGGCGAGGTGGCGGAACGTCAGGGTGAAGTCGGCGCGGGCCTCCGCCATGAGGCCGAGGAGACGGGCGCCGAGGGCGCCGTCGTCCTCCACGCCGGTCTTTTCGGAGAGGCGGGCGCGCCATTCCGCGTCATAGAGGGCGGGGTAGGCGCCGAGCGCGTCCTTCGCCGCCTCCACGGCTTCCTCCTCGCTCTCCCCCAGCAGGGGAATGAGCGCGACGGCGAGGCGGGAGAGGTTCCACTGGCCGATTCCGGGCTGGTTGCCGTAGGCGTAGCGCCCGCCCTCGTCGATGAAGGAGAATTTCTGCGCCGGGTCGAACCCCTCCATGAAGGCGCAGGGGCCGTAGTCGATCGTCTCGCCGGAGATGCTCATGTTGTCGGTGTTCATCACGCCGTGGATGAAGCCGAGGCTCATCCAGCGGGCGATGAGCTTCGCCTGGGCGGCGATGACGGCGCGGAGGAGGCCGGCGGCGCCCTCCGCCCCGGGGTAATGGCGGGCGATGCAGTGCTCCGCGAGGAGGCGGAGCCCCTCCTCGTCATGCCTTGCGGCGAAGAACTGGAAGGTGCCGACGCGGATATGGCTCGCGGCGATTCGGGTGAGGACGCCGCCGGGGAGCGGGCCTTCCTGCCTGAGCACGGGCTCCCCGGTGGCGATGGCGGCGAGGGCGCGGGTGGTGGGGACGCCGAGGGCGTGCATCGCCTCGGAGACGATGTATTCGCGGAGGACGGGACCGAGCGGCGCCCGCCCGTCCCCCATCCGGGAATAAGGGGTGGGGCCGGAGCCCTTCAGCTGGATGTCGCGGCGGCGGCCTTTATTGTCCTCTATTTCGCCGAGGAGGATGGCGCGGCCGTCCCCCAGCTGGGGGGACCAGCCGCCGAACTGGTGGCCGGCATAGGCCTGCGCGAGCGGCTCGGCGCCGGGCGGCGGGCGGTTGCCGGAGAGGGCGAGGAGGCCGGCGGGGGAGGCGAGGGTCGCCGGGTCGATCCCCAGCTCCGCCGCCAGCGCGCCGTTTATGGCGACGAGGCGCGGGGCGCGGACCGGCGTCGGCTCCAGCCGCGCGTAGAAGCGGGCGGGGAGGCGCGCGTAGCTGTTGTCGAAGGGAATCGCGAGGGGGGTGAGCTCATCCATGGGTGGAAGATAGGGGCGCGGGGGGTGAGGTGGAAG
>JAUIDE010000140.1 GCA_030429105.1 Alphaproteobacteria bacterium | reverse complement strand
CGCGAAATCCGCGCCCTCGGCCTTGGCGAGCGCCGCGATCTCCGCCGCCTCCGCTTCGTCGGGGACGAGGATGTGGCGCGCCTTGTATTGCGTCGGCTTCGGCGCGTTCACAAAGCGCGCGACATATTCCGCCTCGACCGTTTCGGGCGTGATGCGCTCGTTCAAACGCTCCCGGACATAGAGTTCGGCGAGGAAGCTCGTGCGCTGGAATTCGAGGCCGCGAAGCACCGCGGGCTCCTCAGCAAGCCCGGTGCGTTCCGCCGCTTGGCGGAGGAGAATCTGCCGCGTCAGCTGTTCGATCAACCCGTCGAACAGCACCGTATCCGGAATGGCCTGGTATTGCGGCGGCAGCTCCATGCGGAGCGCGACGATGTCGCGGAGCGTGATCTCCTCCCCGTTCACGGTCGCGAGAACGAGCGAGGGATCGACCTTCGGCTCCTCCTGCGCGACGAGCGGCGCATGGGGCGAAAGAAGCGCCAGCGCGGCGATGAGGGACGGGGAAAACAGGCGCATCGGCGGCCTCCATGGGGCTGCGAGAGAAGCGGCCGCGCCGGAGCCGCGCCCCTTCGGCGAAGCCCGGCCCGGGCGCGCGGCGTTGACAGGCCCGGAGGCGGCGCATACATGTCCGACCGGCCCACGGGCCCGAACGGCGCGCGCCGCCTTCATCTACGATGTCGGGCCGTGGCGGACAAGCGCCCCCGACCCCATCCCGTGAAAACCGCGCGGCCCGAGGGCGCCCCTGAGCCTCACGGGCGCGCTCGGCGCCGCAAAGAAGGACGCGCGATGCTCGGTCTCGGCGGAATTGCGAAGAAAGTATTCGGCACGACCAACGACAGGGTCGTGAAGGGGGCGGCGAAGCAGGTTCAGGCGATCAACGCGCTGGAGTCCCAATACGCCGCGCTTTCCGACGAGGCGCTGGCGGGCAAGACGGCGGAGTTCCGCGCCCGGCTCGCGAAGGGCGAGACGCTGGACCAGCTCCTGCCCGAGGCCTTCGCAACCGTGCGCGAGGCCTCGAAGCGCACGATCGGCCTGCGGCCCTTCGACGTGCAGCTGATCGGCGGCATGATGCTGCATCAGGGCAAGATCTCCGAGATGAAGACGGGCGAGGGCAAGACCCTCGTCGCCACCATGCCCGCCTATCTCAACGCGCTCGAGGGCAAGGGCGTCCACATCGTGACGGTGAACGACTATCTCGCCCGCCGCGATGCGGACTGGATGGGCCGCATCTATCGTTTCCTCGGCATGACCGTCGGCGTGATCGTCCCGAACATGGACGACAGGAGCCGCAAGGCGGCCTATGCCTGCGACATCACGCACGCGACGAACAACGAGCTCGGCTTCGACTATCTGCGCGACAACATGAAATACGGGCTCGACCAGATGGCGCAGCGCGGCCACCGCTTCGCCATCGTGGACGAGGTCGACTCGATCCTGATCGACGAGGCGCGCACGCCGCTCATCATCTCCGGCCCGACGGAGGACATGTCGGACCTCTACATCGCCATCGACAAGTTCCTGCCGGAACTGGAGGAGGGCGATTTCGAGATCGACGAGAAGCACCGCACCGCGATCCTGACCGAGGAGGGCACGGAGCGCGTCGAGCAGTTGCTCAAGAAGGCCGGGCACCTGCCGGAGGGAACGACTCTCTACGACCCCGAGAATGTGACCTACGTGCACCACGTCAATCAGGCGCTCCGGGCCCACAAGCTCTACCAGAAAGACAAGGACTACATCGTCCGCAACGGCAAGGTCGTCATCATCGACGAGTTCACGGGGCGCATGATGGAGGGCCGCCGCTGGGGCGACGGGCTTCATCAGGCGGTCGAGGCCAAGGAAGGGCAGCCGATCCAGCCGGAGAACGTCACCCTCGCCTCCGTCACATTCCAGAACTACTTCCGCCTCTACGACAAGCTCGCCGGCATGACCGGCACGGCGATGACGGAGGCGGAGGAGTTCCGCGCGATCTACGGCCTCGAAGTCGTTGAGATACCGACCAACGTGCCCGTGGCGCGCAAGGACGATGACGATCAGGTTTTCCGAACCGCGCAGGAGAAATACGTCGCCATCATCCAGGCGATCGCGGACGCGCATCACCGCGGGCAGCCCGTCCTCGTCGGCACGACCTCTATCGAGAAGTCGGAGATGCTCTCCGGCATGCTGAAGAACGGGAATGTGCTGCGGGACGCGGCAGCGAAGCTGCGGGACTTCGCGGCCAAACTGAACCAGAAGAAGGAGGTCGCCGAAGTGGCGCGCCTCACTTCCGAGGCGGAGCGGATCGAGGCGCTGGCGGCGCTGCCGGAGGGCGTTCCCCATCAGGTGCTGAACGCCCGCTTCCATGAGCAGGAGGCGCAGATCATCGCGCAGGCCGGGGCGCCGGGCGCGGTGACCATCGCGACGAACATGGCCGGCCGCGGCACCGACATCCAGCTCGGCGGCAACCCGGAAGGGCGCATCCTCAACGCGCTGATCGAGGCGCACAAGCCGGAGATCGAGCGCCAGGTGAACGCCGCCGCCGAACAGATCACTGCCGCCCAGCCTCCGCTCGACGACCCGCAGCAGAACGCAGCGCGCGCCCAGGTCATCCGTCAGATGGTCGCGCAGCAGATCGTCTCCTCCGCCGTCAAGGTGCTCAAGGCCGAGGCGGACGAGGGAAAGCACGAGGATGTCGTCGGCCCGATCAAGGCCGAGGTCGCGGCGGCCAAGGATGCGGCGAAGGCCGCCGGCGGGCTCTGGGTCATCGCGACGGAGCGGCATGAGAGCCGGCGCATCGACAACCAGCTCCGCGGCCGCTCCGGCCGGCAGGGGGACCCGGGCCGCTCCACCTTCTACCTCTCCCTCGAAGACGACCTGATGCGGATCTTCGGCTCCGAGCGGATGGACGGGATGCTCCAGCGTCTTGGCCTCAAGGAAGGCGAGGCCATCGTCCATTCCTGGGTCAACAAGGCCATCGAGAAAAGCCAGGGCAAGGTGGAGGCTCGGAACTTCGACATCCGCAAGAATCTCCTGAAGTTCGACGACGTGATGAACGACCAGCGCAAGGCGATCTTCGGCCAGCGCCGCGAGGTCATGGAGGCGAAAGACGTAGCCGAGACGGTGGAGGAGATGCGCGTCTCCCTCATCGAGGATCTCGTGACGCGGCACATCCCGCCCCGCGCTTATGCCGAGCAATGGGATGTCGAGGGCCTCGCCGCCGCTGTGAAGGAGCAGTTCGCGCTCGATCTTCCCGTCGTCGCGTGGGCGGCTGAGGAAGGCGTGGACGACGAGGCGATCCGCGAGCGGCTGGAGGCCGCGACGGCCGAACAGGCGGCGCGCCGCGTGGCGAAGCACGGCGCGGAGCGGATGCGCTCGGCGGAGAAGGGCGTGCTCCTCGAATGCATCGACGCCGGCTGGCGCGAGCACCTGACGACGCTGGACCATCTCCGCTCCGTGATCGGTCTCCGCGGCTATGCGCAGCGCGACCCGCTGAACGAGTTCAAGTCCGAGGCCTTCGAGCTCTTCGACCGCTTGATGACCCGGTTCCGCGTGGATGTGACGCGCCGCCTCAGCCACGAGGACTTCCCGGTCGAGCGTCCCGCCCAGCCACAGATCCCGCCCGAGCTTCTCGCCGCGATGCAGGGCGGCGCGCAGCCCGTCCCGGCGGCGCCCCGCCCTGCCGCTCTACCCGAATCCGGCGCCCCCGAGCCTGTGCGGGAGGCCACCGCCGCCGTCGCGCTCGATCCCGCAAGGCCAGAGACCTGGGGAAAGGTCGGGCGGAACGATGCCTGTCCTTGCGGCAGCGGGAAGAAATACAAGCATTGCCACGGTCGTCTGGCCTGAATCGGGCCTGAACCGGCGCCGGAATCGTCACAGAGCTGTCGTGGCGACGCCAAGACTGCGCAACCCGCAGTTGCCTTGTGTGCACTCCTGCACCATTTTCCTAAAAGTGGGAGGGGACAGAGAGGTGACGACGATGCGCGCTTCCATCCTGTTGTGTCGCGGCGGTGCGGACGCTAGCTCCGCGTCGGCTTTCGCTTATGCGCAGGCGCGGGCCGCACGCCAGACGCGCGCCGCGGCGGAGCGGATCGCCGCACGGGTGGAGGCTGCCTATGCTGAGGCTTGTCGCGCGTTTCTTCTGCATTCGGAGCGGGACGGCGCGCATCCCGCGCTTCGCCTCACGCTTGAACCCGAGACCCTCTCCCCGCGCTTCGAACTCGTCGCCTCGGCGGGGCGCAATCCGCGCGGCACGCCGCGGGCGCTTCGCGCGCTCCGCGTCCGCGCCTTCCTCGAAGCTCGCGCGGGGCGGCAGGAAGCGCGCGCCTGAGCCGGGCGCTCAGCCCTTCAGCGCCTCCCAGACCCGCCAGGGCGTGAACGGTCCCTCGATCGTGCGCCCCCCCGCGCGTAGCAGCGCATCATGCGCCGCCAGCGTCGCCGCCGGGATACCCGCCACTGTGCCCGATTCTCCCCCGCCCTTCACGCCATAGGGATTGGTGAGGCACGGAATCTCGATGAACCGCGGCTCCAGCGCAGGCAGGTCGTCCGCCCGCGGAATCGCATAGTCCATGAAGCTCGCCGTCAACGGTTGTCCCGTCTCCGGGTCATAGACGGCCCCTTCCAGCAGCGCCTGCCCGACGCCCTGCGCCACCCCGCCCTGCGCCTGCCCGCCGGCGAGGAGCGGGTTGATGATGACGCCGAAATCATCGGCCATCGTGTACCGGACGAGAGTGAGACGACCAGTTTCCAGGTCGATCTCGACTTCCGCCGCATGGCAGCCGTTGGGGAAGGAGGGTTCCCTGTCCCCCACCACGCCCATGGCGGAGACGCCGCCTTTCTTCTTCACGACGGAAAGGAGCGATGCGCGCCGGTCCGTCCCCGCGATGGCGAATGCGCCCTCCTCGGGCAGGAACTCGACATCGGCGGGCGAGACTTCAAGCTCCTCCGCCGCGTCAGGGAGCGTCAGACGGATGATCTCTTCCGCCGCGTTGCGCAGCACGCGGGTCGCCATGATCGTTGAGCGGGAGCCGCCCGTGCCGCCCCCGAGCGGCAACGCATCGCTGTCCCCAGGCGCGAGGGTGATGGAGCCGATGTCGAGGCCGAGCGCGTCGACAAGCACCTGCCCCCAGGTCGTCTCGTGCCCCTGCCCTGTCGATTGCGTGCCGATCTTGACCGTCACGCCCCCATCGGCGCCGATGGAGACCTCGGCGTTCTCGTCCGGCCCGCCGCCCGTCCTCTCCATGTAGTAGATCGCGGCGCGGCCGCGCACGGCCCCGCGGGCGGCGGCCTCGGCGGCGCGCGCGTCGAAGCCGTCCCAGTCGGCGACCTCGAGCGCCGCGTCGATCAGCCTCGCGGGATCGAGCGAGTCGAAGACGAGCCCGCCCGGCGCCTTGTGCGGCATGTCCTCAGGCCGCAGCAGGTTCAGCCGGCGGAGCGCGACCGGATCGACCGCGATCTCCCTTGCCGCCTTCTCCATCAGCCGCTCGGTGCAGTGGATCACCTCGGGCCGCCCCGCGCCGCGATAGGCGTCCGTCGGAGCCGTGTTGGTGAGCGCGCCGCGGACGCGGACATGAATCGCCGGGGTGCGATAGACGCCCCCCGTCAGCCCGCCTGAGAAGATCGTGTGGATCGCCGGCCCCATCGTGGAGTGATAGGCGCCGAGATTGGAGACGCTTTCGGAGCGGATGGCGAGGAGCCTCCCCTCCGCATCGAAGGCCCCCTCGATCAAGGTGTCGAGGTCGCGCGCCTGCGCGTCCGAGAGGAAGCTCTCGGAACGGTCCCCGATCCATTTCACCGGGCGCCCTGTATCCTGCGCCGCGAGCGCGGCGAGCGCGTATTCCGGGTGCTGCATGATCTTCATGCCGAAACCGCCGCCAATGTCCGGCGCATGGATGCGGAGGCGTTTCGGCTCCACCTTCAGCGAGCGGGCGATGCCGTTCCGCATCGAATGGGCGCCCTGGCTGCCGACCCAGCCCTCCCACCGTCCCGTCCCGGCGTCGAAGCGGATCACGAGCCCTCGCGTCTCCATCGAGGTGACGACGAGACGCTGGTTCACCACATGCTCCCGCACGACATGCGCGGCGGCGGCGAAGGCAGCTTCCGTCGCCGCCGCGTCGCCGGCCTCCCAGGCATAGGCGAGATTGCCCGGCGCAGCCTCGTGAAGAATCGGCGCTCCCGGCTCCACCGCGGCGCGGGCGGAGACGACGACGGGGAGTTCATCATAGTCCACGGCGATCATCTCCGCAGCGTCGCGCGCGGCGGCGAGCGTCTCCCCGACGATGAAGGCGATCGGCTGACCGACATGGCGCACGACGCCCTCCGCCAGATGCGGCTGGCGCACCGGCGCGAAACCGGGCAAGGGCGCGGTGCTCTCGAGCGGAGCAAGCCGCTCCGAGACGTCTGCGGCGACATAGAGCGCCGCGACGCCCGGCGCCGCCCGCGCCGCCTCGACGCCGGAGAGGGCGATCCGCGCATGGGCGGCGGCGGCGCGCAACACATAGGCATGAAGCAGCCCTTCGGGCGCGTGGTCGTCGATGTAGCGCCCCGCGCCGGTCAGGAACCGCACATCCTCCCGCCTGCGGACCGGCTGACCCACGCCGAACTTCATCGCGCTGAATTTCATGGCGTCGCCCCCCTGTCTGCTTCTTCGCGGCGCAACTTAACGCCCCGCGCGGCGGGCGCCAGAGCGGGCGGCGCATTGCCGGCTTGCATTGCACGGCCCTCGGCGGGAAAGATCGCGCCCTGCCGCAGGGCGCGCGGCCGGCGTTCGGGTGAGGAGAGGCGGAGTTGTTTCAGGACGACCGGGTCATGTCGATCCTGACCGGCCTCGTCATCGTCGTGGCGATGGCGACGCTGGCGCAGCGCTCGGACGACCTGATCGACTTCTTCCTCCGGGAGCGCGCGGCGATGATCGCCCCGGCGGATGATACCGTGGTCGCGGCGGCGGGGGATGCGGTCCTGATCGACGTTCTCGCGAACGACCTGAACGTGATAGAGGCGGACCGGGCGAACCTCCGCATCGTCTCATCCCCGTCCTGCGGCGCGGCGGAAGTCGCCGAGGCGGGGATCCTCTATGTCGCGAACGATCTTTGCGTCGGGGAGCAGATCTTCTCCTACTGCGCGGCGCGAGGGGATTCCTGCCCCGTCGCCTTCGTCCGGGTCGCGGTGCAGGCCCCCGGCGCAACGCGAGAGCCGTCCGCCGCGAGGTGCGTCAGGAGGGCTTCGGCGTGCGTGCTCTCCATGCGCAGCTCCGAAGCCACATCGGTCACGGTGAGGGTGCCGCCACGTTCTTCGGCGAGCTTGATGATCGCGAGCTCGGCGTTCCGGCGAGCCCGTTCGACCGCGGCCTTGTCGGCCAGGTCGCACGGTACAAGTTCCTCGTTGGCGCGGGCTTCCCCGAGGTCGGCGACATCCGAAAGGCGGAGGGTGTCGGCCA
>JAUIDE010000201.1 GCA_030429105.1 Alphaproteobacteria bacterium | reverse complement strand
GTAGCCCTTGCCCTTCTTGGTGAGGACATGGATCAGAACCGGTCCGTCCGCCCGCGCCTTCACCGTGCGGAGGACCGGGAGAAGCTGGTCAAGATCGTGGCCGTCGATCGGGCCGACATAGGAGAAGCCGAGCGATTCGAAGAGCGTGCCGCCGACCGTCATCGCCTTCATCGCGTCCCGCGCCCGCCGCGCTCCCTCCCGGAACGGCTCGGGGAGGAGGGAGGCGGCGGTCTTCGCCGCCGCCTTCAGGTCCTGGAACGGAGCGCCGGCGTAAAGCCGGGTCAGGTATTTCGACATCGCGCCGACGGGCGGGGCGATGGACATCTCGTTGTCGTTGAGGATGACGAAGAGCCTCTTGCCGAGGCCCCCGGCATTGTTCATCGCCTCATAGGCCATCCCGGCGGAAAGCGCGCCGTCCCCGATCACGGCGATGGCGTCCCCTGGGTCTCCGCCAAGGTCCCGCGCTGCGGCGAAGCCGAGGGCCGCGGATATCGAAGTGGAGGAATGGGCGGCGCCGAACGGGTCGTATTCGCTCTCGCTCCGCTTCGTGAAGCCGGAAAGTCCGCCTCCCGCGCGGAGCGTGCGGATGCGGCCGCGCCGCCCGGTCAGGATCTTGTGCGGGTAGCACTGGTGCCCGACATCCCAGATCAGCTTGTCCCGCGGCGTGTCGAAGACGGCGTGGATTGCGACGGTGAGTTCCACCACGCCGAGCCCTGCGCCGAGATGCCCGCCGGTGACGGAGACGGCGGAGATCGTCTCGGCCCGCAACTCATCGGCAAGCCGGCGGAGCGACCTGTCATCCAGCTTCCGGAGGTCGGCCGGGCTCTCCAGCCCGTCGAGCAGCGGCGTCTTCGGGCGGTTGTCGCTTCCTTCGGCCATGCGGCCCTCTCCTCGTCAGGCGGTGCGGCTTACCGCGAAGCGCGCCGCCGCTTCAAGCGCCGCAGCCCGCGCTCCAAACGGCGCAAGGCGCAGCGCCGCCTCGTCCGCCAGCGCGGCGGCGCGGGCGCGGGCGGCTTCCAGCCCGAGGAGCGAGACATAGGTCGCTTTGCCCGCTTCGCCATCCTTGCCGAGCCGCTTGCCCGCCGCCGCCTCGTCCCCGGTCGCGTCGAGAATGTCGTCGGCGATCTGGAAGGCGGCGCCGACGGCGGAGCCGTAGGCGACGAGCGCCGCGCGCGCCGCCTCGTCCGCCCCGCCGAGGACGGCGCCGATCTCCGCTGCGGCGCGGATGAGAGCGCCGGTCTTCTTCGACTGGAGCGCGGCGATCTCCTCGACCGTCAGGGGCCGATCCGCCGTCTCCGCCGCGATGTCGAGCGCCTGACCGCCGACCATGCCGGCGAAACCGGAGGCGCGGGCGAGGATCAGGCACATCTCCGCCCGCCGGGCCGGGTCGGGATGCGCCGCGGGGTCGGCGAGGAGTTCGAAGGCGAGGGTCTGGAGCGCGTCGCCCGCCAGCACCGCCGTCGCCTCGTCCCATTCGACATGGACGGTGGGGAGGCCGCGGCGGAGGTCGTCATCATCCATGCAGGGGAGATCGTCATGGACGAGGGAATAGGCGTGGAGGCATTCGAGG
>JAUIDE010000014.1 GCA_030429105.1 Alphaproteobacteria bacterium | reverse complement strand
CCGCGTCAGATCAGCCCGCGCCCGCCGCCCCCCGGCGGGCGCGAGTCCGCGCCCACCGCGGCGGTCACGGCCCGATCTTCAACGTTCAGGAAGGCTTGGCGCCCCTCGCCCTGCGGCTTGCGCCTCCGGGCGACGGCCTCGGCATCTCTCCACTGGAGGGATGCTTTTCGAGGCCGGGATAGGCATGGAGAGCGGGCGCGGAGTGCGAACCGCTGTCCTGTCACGCCAGCCCCACCTCCCGCAGCACCGCCTCCGTATCCGCCCCCGGCGCGCGGGGCGGGCGGGGCGGGGCGGCGGGGGTTCGGGCGAAGCGGGGGGCGGGCGCCGCCTGCATCACGCCGCCGACCGGGGCGAGCACGCCGCGCGCCGCCATCTGCGGATGCGTCGGCGCCTCCTCCCAGTCCATCACCGGGGCGACGCAGGCGTCGGACCCGGCGAAGGCCGCCGCCCATTCGTCCCGCGTCCGCGTCGCGAAGACCTCTTCGTAGAGCGCGTGGCGCGCCGGCCATTCCGCCCGCTCCTCCTGCGTCTCCCCGTGCTCCTCCGGCAGCCCCGCGATGCGGAGGAGCGCGGCGTGGAATTGCGGCTCCAGCGCGCCGACGGAGAGGAACTTCCCGTCCCGGCAGCGATAGGTCCGGTAGAAGGGCGCGCCGCCGTCCAGAAGGTTCGCCTCCCGCTCGTTCCGCCACCAGCCGCGGGCGAGGAAGGAATGGAAGAGCGACATGAGCGCCGTCGCCCCGTCGATCATCGCCGCGTCCACCACCTGCCCGCGCCCCGAACGCCCCCGCTCATAGAGCGCCGAGAGGACGCCGAGGAGGAGGAACATCGTCCCCCCCGCATAATCCGCGCCGATGTTGAGCGGCGGCGGCGGCGTCTCCCCCCGCCGGCCGATGGCGTTGAGGACGCCCGTGATCCCGAGATAGTTGATGTCGTGGCCGGCGGTGGGGGAGAGCGGGCCGTCCTGCCCCCAGCCCGTCATCCGCCCGTAGACGAGGCCGGGATTGGCGGCGAGCATGGGTTCGGGCCCGAGGCCGAGCCGCTCCATCACGCCGGGGCGGAAGCCCTCGATCACCACATCCGCCCGCGCGATCAGCCGCTTCGCCGCCTCCAGCCCGCGCTCGCTCTTGAGGTCGAGCGCGGCGGAGCGCTTGCCGCGGTTCACGATGTCGGTCGGGTCCGCCGGCCCCGCCTTGCGGACGATCAGCGTCACCTCCGCGCCGAGATCGGCGAGGAACTGCCCCGCCAGCGGGCAGGGGCCCAGCCCCTCCATCTCGATGACGCGCAACCCCGCGAGCGGCCCCGCCGCCTTCCCCTCATCCATCCCGTCCCTCCTGCCGCGCCTCTCCGGGCGCTGTTCGATTCGCATCGTTCGCGCCGGACCTTGCCCGAGCGCCGCGCCCCGCGCCAGCGCCTCAGGCGAGGCCGAGCGAGACGAGCATGGAGGGAATCTGCCGCCGCATGGCGAAGAAGCCGCGGTCCGCATGGGGCCAGGCGACCTCGTCATGCGGGCGCATGAGCCGGATCAGCCGCACCCCCGCCGCCTCCATCTCCGGCTCCGCCGCGTCGAGATGCGCGGCGGCGGGGCCGATGGCGGGGCGGGCCGTCACGATGAAATGGAGGTCATGCCGTCGCGCCCAGTCGATCAGCGCGGCGGGCCAGAGCCGGTCCTCCCCCCGCTCCGCCTCGACGCCGAAGCGCGCCGAGGCGCGGGCGAGCGCGTCGCGGAGCGCGCCCTCCGCAAAGGCGCGGGCGCGAAGGCCCGCGGGCAGAGGCGACCGCCCGTCCACCGCCGAAAGGCCGAGCAGCGCCGCCGGCGGATAGGGCGGCGCGAGGCTTTCCGGCGAACAATCCTCCCCGTGCAGCAGCAGGCCGTATCGCCCGCCGCCGAACCGCTCGCCCCGCGGCGGCGGCGCGGTGGCGGGAAGCGCGGAGGCGGGCGGCGCCTCCGCCGCCGTCGCGAGGCCGGCGGGGCGGAACCGCCCGGCGGTGTAGGTCTCGATGTTCTCCGCCCGCGCGAGATAGGTCTTGCCCTGCGTGTGCAGGCCCGCCACCCAGCGCCAGCCGAGCGTGTTCGAGGCCGGGTCCCCGTCCATCAGGTGCCGGAGAAAGAAATCCGCGCCGAGGACCCAGGGCAGCCGCAGCGTGAAGATCCAGATCGAGGCGAACCACATCCGCGCGTGGTTGTGGAGCCAGCCCGTCTCCTTCAGCTCCCGCGCCCAGTCGTCGAAGCCCTCGATCCCGGCGCGGCCCGAAACGGCGGCCTCATAGGCGGCGAAGAGGCCCGGATTGCGCTCGAACCGCGCCAGCTGCCGGTCCAGCTCCACCCGGTAGGCGCGCCAGATCGCCGGCCGCCGCTCCATCCAGCCCTTGTAGTAGGAGCGCCAGAACACCTCCTCCACGAACTTCCCCGCCGCCTCCGGCCCATGCGCGGCAAGCGCGGCGGAAAGCGCCTCGTCCTCGAGGATCAGGCGATGGCGGAGATAGGGGGAGAGGCCGGAGACATTGCTCCTGTCCGCCGGTCCGAAATCGAAATTCCGCCGCTCGGCATAGTCGCGCCCGGCCCGCGGCGCGAACTCCGCGAGCCTTGCAAGGCCCGACGCGCGGTCAGGTCGCCACGCCCCCTCCATCGTTCCCCGCCTTTTCAGCCGCCTTCTTCCTGCGGCAGCGTTCGGAGCAATAAAGGACAGATTCCCAGTCCCGCGCCCATTTTTTCCGCCATGCGAAAGGCTTTCCGCAGATCGGACAGAGCTTCGTCGGAAGGTCGCCCTTCCGCCGCATCTTCATTCGGGAAGCGGCAGCGAAAGCTGCCCCTCCGCCGGCTTCCGCCGCCCGCCGCGATGGGGAATCCCCGCCCGGCGGGAGCCGTGCTTCGCCTGGATCGCCGCCGCAGGCCCCGCGAATCCCGCCGCCTCCCGCCGGCGCCAGAGCGCCTCCCGCGCCCGCCGCGCCGCCGCCTCGTGATCGATCAGCGGCGGCGGATAGGCGAGCGCGCGCGCCCCGTCCCAGAGCCAGGGCTCATGGATGAGCGAGGCGGGAACGGGGCCGAGCTCCGGCAGCCAGCGGCGGATGAAGGCGCCCGCGGCGTCCTGGTCCTTCCCCTGCTTGACCGGGTTGTAGATGCGGATCGTGTTCACCCCCGTCACCCCGGCCTGCATCTGGACCTGCGGCCAGTGGATCCCCGGCTCGTAATCGGTGAAGAGCCGCGCGAGATGCGCGCCGGGCCGTCGCCAGCCGAGCCCGAGATGATGCGCGGCGAGGGAGACGAGCATCGCCCGCATCCGGAAATTGAGCCATCCCGTCTCCCGCAGGCTCCTCATGCAGGCGTCCGCGAAGGGCAGTCCCGTCTCGCCCTTCGCCCAGGCCTCGAAGCCCTCACCCACGGCCTCGTCGCCGCGATAGGCGGGGTGGAGCGCGCGGCGTTCGATCTCCGGCTCGTCCTCCAGCTTCTGCATGAAATGGTCGCGCCAGTGCAGCCGGCCGGAAAAGGAGGCGAGCGCGCCCGGCCAGTGGCCGCCCGGCCGCTCCGCCCGCCGCGCGGCGAGCGCCTGCGCCGCCTCCCGCATCGAGAGCGTCCCCCAGGCGAGATGGGGCGAGAGGCGGGAGCAGGCCTCAGCCGCCGGAACCGGGGCGGACATGGCGCGGCGATAGGTCTCCCCCCGCTTCGCGAGGAAGCTTGCGAGCCGCTCAAGCGCCGCCGCCCGGCCGCCCGGCTGCCGGCCCGGGCAAGGGTCGGTCGCGAGGCCGAGAGCGGCGGCGTCGGGGATCGTGCCGGGCTCAACGCCCGTCAGCGGCGCCAGCGCAGGCGGCTTCGCGGCCGGCTCCGCCATGAACGCGTCCCAGCGCCGCGCCCAGCCGTCCCGGCTCCCGATCCGGCGGATCACGCCCGATTGCCGGAGCTCCCGCCAGGGAACGCCCCGCGCCCGCGCCCAGGCGGCGACCCGCCTGTCCCGCGCCAAGGAATGCAGGTCCCCCGTCTCCTCATGGCTCCAGAGCCCGGCGACCCCGTGCGCCCGCCGCGCCGCCTCGAACACCGCCGCCGGCTCCCCGACCCGGACGACGAGCGGCTGCCCGAGCGCGGCGAGCGCCGCCCTCAGCTCCGCAAGGCATTCTGCGACGAACTCCCAGTGCCGCCCCGCCATCGTCTCCTGCCCCCACCATCCCGGCTCCGCGACGAAGAGCGGTAGGACAGGCCCCGCCTCCGCCGCTGCGGCGAGCGGGCGATGATCCTCCACGCGGAGATCGCGCTTGAACCAGACGATGTGGAGCGGATCGGGCATGGCGCGGGAGATAGGGCGGACACTGAAAGCGGGGAGGGGCGCGCGCTTGTCAGGCGCGCCCCGATTCGAACCGGCTCCCGTCATTCGGCAGGGCCATAGACCGCCAACGTCCTTGTCGAGATCGGGCGCGGCAGGCCGGGGCATTCGGGCGCCGCCTGCCCGGGCTCGAAGCGCCGGACGTAATAGTCGGATTTCGTGCGCCGCAGCGTCGCCGCCATCGTTCCGCAATCCGCGGCCTGCATCTGATCCTCTTCCCAGAGCCGGGCGGCCGCCCAGCCCGCCATTCCGCGATGGTCCGGAGCCGGCCGCGCCACCTCCTCTAGCCGAGCGCGCGTCAGGGCGGCCTGCTCCGGCTGGGCCACGGAGAAGAGCTTGAAATCCACATAGACGCTTCGCTGCGCAAAATGCCGGAATTCGGAGAGGCCGACCGGGATGACGAACAGGGCGCCCTGCGGCGTCTCTGCGCGGACCCGTTCCAGCGCCTTGCGCGTCTCCTCCGGCAGGGCCGGTGGCCCCGGCGGCGGCGGGAACCAGATGAACAGCGCCGCCGCCGCGGCGAGCAGCCGCGCGCCCCGCGCACGGTCGCCCTCGCCCGCCGCCAGAAGAACGGCGCCGAGCGCCGCGAAAGCGATTCCGGCAGGCATGGCGTTCAGCATGAGAAGGACAAGCAGGATCAGCGCGGTCAGCCGGCCGAACCGTTCCCGCGGGCCGCGCCACAAGCCGGCGAGGGCCAGCGTCGGCCCAAGGACGAAGGCGACCGGCGAGGCGCGGTTCGCGTCGAGGATGAAGAAGCCGATCCAGCCCGATACGCCGAGCTTGTAGACGAGAACGGTGACGAGATGCAGCGCCGCAAGGCCGCCCATGGCGCCGAGGGCGAAGAGGCCCGCCTGCCGATCACTCCGGAGCAGCAGCGCCGCGCCCGAAAACCCGGCCAAGACGTATAGCGTCGCCAGTCCGATATCGGGCCAGGTCGGATCGTAATGATGAGGCGCGCGGAAACGGTATGCGTCCTTCACGAGATCGAAGGCCATCGCGGCTTCCGGCGCCCTCAGGAGGGCCCCGAAAATCGACAAAGCCGCGGGCAGCGCGACTGCGGCGGCGGCGATTCCGATCTTCAGCGCTTCGAGCGGACCTCTGGCGAATGCGCCGAGCCCGATGACGAGGGCGCCGTGAAGCGCGGTCATCGGCTGGGCGTAGGCGGCGACGCCGAGAACGACGCCCGCGAGCCAGTGACGGCGGGAGAGGGCGAGCGCCGCCGAGCCGAGGACGAGGGCGAGCGCGACGTTGTGATGATGGAAGAAGGGCGCGATCAGCCCGCCGAAATCGCCCCGCCCCAATCCGTCGCGATGGACGAGAACGCCAATGCCTAGCGCCACAGGCAGCAACGAGGCGGGCGCCTGGAGGCTCCGCAGGATCGAAAAAAGCGCGACGGATGCGGCCGCCGCCAGCAGCCAGACGGCGACGCGGAAGGTCGGCTCGACGCCGGCTCCCATCTTTCCGAGGCGATAGGCCCATTCGTAGACCTGGGCGTGGTTCCCGAACAGGCGAAGCTGGTCGTCCCGCGGAAAGAGCGAAGGGTCGGCGCCGAATTCGGCGAGCGGGCCGTAGGCGAAATCGTCCACGAAGGGGAAGGCTTCGTATCCGATCAGGCAGAGAGACAGGAGCCCGAGCGCCGCCGCCAGAATGAACCCGCTCGCTTCCGGTTTCATGCGATGCGTTCCAATCGGGCCTTCGGAGGCTGAAGGCGATGCGTCACCCGAGGAAGCTGCATGCCAAAGCCTTGAAACACAATATCGACCTCTTCCGCCCGCGAGGATCGCCATCGCGCGCTGCGGCCGGCGCGGGGCGATGCGCGCTCCGTCACGCCCTGTTGCGCAGCGTCACGCCGCCGCGCGCTGGCGTTGCGTCACGCCTTTCTTAACCCGCAATCCGGCACCATACTCATGTCATGAAGACGAGGCTCCAGACCCGGAACGAGATCGCCGCCGACGCGGTCGTCCACGCCCTCGGCGTCGGGTTCGCGCTGATCGGCGGGCCGATCCTGATCGGGCTCGTCGCCTCGCATCGGGAGGCGGGCTCCATCGCCGCCGTCTCTATCTATGTCGCGACGCTGATCGCGATGTTCTCGTTCTCCGCCAGCTATAACCTCATCCCGTTCGAGCGGGCGAAATGCTGGCTCCGGCGGCTCGACCACTCGACGATCTACCTGAAGATCGCCGGCGCCTACACGCCCTTCGCGGCGATTTCCGTGGGCGGGCTGGTCGGGCACGGCCTCCTCGCCGTCGTCTGGGGCGCGGCGGCGGTGGGCATCATGCTGAAGCTCGCCTTCCCCCGCCGGTTCGAGACGCTTTCGCTCATCCTCTATCTCGGCATGGGCTGGGCCGCGCTCGCCGTCGCCGGCGATGTCGCGGCGAGCGTGGAGGGGGGGACGATGATGCTCATCGTCATCGCCGGCCTGCTCTATTCCGGCGGCGTGATCTTCCACCTCTGGGAGCGGCTGCCTTACCAGAACGCGATCTGGCACGTTTTCGTCCTTGCGGCGACGGCGGTGCTCTACGGGGCCGTGGCGCTGGAATTCGCCTGAGCCCTCCGGGCCGGCCCCGGCGGGATTGTTTCAGGGTCATCACGAAAAAGATCGTTTTTAATCAACGATATTTCGATGATAACCATGGTTATGGGCTCAGGCGGCCGCCTCCGCCTCGATCTCCACGAGCAGCGCCGGGTTCACCAGACCGCTCACGAAGAGCAGCGTGGAGGGCGTCCGCACATCCCCCAGCCACGCCCCCCGCGCGGCCCGGAGCGCCCCGAGATCCTCCTGCCGCACGAGGAAGATGCGGAGCATGACGAGGTTCTCCTTCGTCATGCCCGCCTCGCGCAGGCAGGCGTCGATATTGGCGAAGGCCTGCTCGCACTGCGCCTCGATCCCCTCCCGCATCGTCCCGTCGGGCGCGAGGCCGATCTGCCCCGAAAGCGTGAGCCGCACGCGCGCGCCCTCCGCCCGGCAGCCGTGGCTGTAGTTAGGCACGCCGAGCGAGACGATGTCCGCCGGGTCGATGAGCTTCCGTTCCATCTCTCTCTCCCTCAGTTCCGCCAGCCGAGCAGCCGCTTCTCGAGCGCACCCACCCCCGCGCTCACCGCGAGCCCGAGCAGCGAGAGGAGCAGCACCCCGGCGAAGAGCCGTTCGAGATCATAGAGCGCGCCAGCCTCCAGAATGTAAGCCCCGATCCCGTATTCCGCCCCCAGCATCTCCGCCGCGACGAGAAGGATGATGGAGATCGCGAGCGAGACGCGGAGGCCGGAGAGGATCCCCGGCAGCGCCGCCGGCATCACGATCTGCGCGACGATGCGGCCCCAGGGCATGCCGAAGCTCTGCCCCATGCGGATCAGCGTCCGGTCCACATTGTCCACCGCCCCCCAGGTCGCCACCACGGTCGGCGTGAAGGCGCCGAAGGCGATGAGCGCGTATTTCGAGCCCTCTCCGATCCCGAACCAGATCACGAAGAGCGGCAGGAGCGCGATCTTCGGGATCGGGAAGATCGCCGCGACGAGCGGCGCGAGCCCCGCCCGCGCCAGCGTGAAGAGCCCGATGGTCACGCCCACGGCGACACCCGCCGCGATCCCCATCGCCGCGCCGACGACGAGGCGCGAGACGGAGGGGACGAGATGCTGGAGGAGCAGCCCCGTCTCCGCCAGCCGCCAGAGCGTCAGGCCGACATCCGAAGGTTTCGGCAGCGTGAGGTTCGAGATGACCCCGCTCCTCGTCCCCGCCTCCCAGACGAGGAGGATGAGGAGGAAGAGCGCGGGCGCGGCCCAGCGCGCCTTGCCCGGCCGGAAGCCGCCGCCGCGGAAGGGGACGGGCCGCGTCTCCTCAGACATCGAGCAATTCCCGGTCCGCCTCCGCCGCCTCCGCCCGCATCATCTCCCAGAGCCGCCGCTCGACCGCCGCCAGCGTCGGGTCCGCCGCGCTCCGCGCCTCCAGCGGCGCGTCGATCTCCACCACCTCCCGCACCCGCCCGGGCCGGCGGGAGAGGATGGCGACCCGGTGGCCGAGCCGCACCGCCTCGCCGAGATTGTGCGTGACATAGACCGCGGTGAAGGGCAGCCGGAGCCAGAGCGAGACGAGATCGTCCATCAGCAGCTCCCGCGTCTGCGCGTCGAGCGCGGAGAGCGGCTCGTCCAGCAGCATGACGGCGGGCTCCACCGCCAGCGCGCGGGCGATGGCGACGCGCTGCTTCATGCCGCCGGATATCTGCCGCGGCAGGGCGCCGGCGAATTCCGTCAGCCGCGTCCGCGCCAGAACGTCCGCCACGATCTCCGCTCGCCGCGAAGCGGGCATCCGGTGATGTTCGAGCGCGAGGCGCACGTTCCCCTCCACCGTTCGCCACGGCAGGAGCGCGAAATCCTGAAAGACATAGGTGAGCGGGTTGAGGCAGCCCGGCGGCGCCTCCCCCCGCATCTCGACACGCCCTTCCGAAGGAAGCTCCAGCCCGCCAAGAAGCCTCAGGAGCGTGGACTTGCCGCAGCCGGAAGGGCCGACGAGGCAGAGGATGCGCCCCGCCTCCACGGCGAGGTCGATCCCGGAGAGAACCTCCGTCCCGCCATAGCGATGGCTCACCCGGTCGAGGCGGAGCTCCACGGCCGGGCGGCCCGCTCAGATCGCGGGGGCGAAGGAGCCGTCCACCAGCGTCTCCATCGTGACGGAGGCGGGGACGAGCCCCTCCGCCTTGAACCAGTCGAGCTGGTCGCCGATGGAGGCCATGTTGAGCGCCGCGCCCTCGTTCATCCGCATCGCGCCGTTCACGATCTTCGGCTTCGCCGCCTCGTAGTCCTCGTCGGCGTAGACATATTTGTGGATGAGCTTCGTCATCTCCTCCGCCGCCTCGTCCCCTGCCGTCCGGTCGATAAGGGCGGCGTTGAAATCCGCCGCGCCCTTGGCGAAGGCGGCGATGAAGGCCTCCGCCTGCGCCCGGTCATTCGCCGCGGTCTCGGCCGAGGTGAAGACGGTCGTCACCTGATAGTCGGGCAGGTAATCCGCCACCCAGCCGATCTGCTTCGCGGCGCCCGAGGCGGCGAGCGGCTTGCCGATATGCGGAACGATGGTCCAGGCGTCCACCTGCCCGGATTTCAGCGCGCCGATGATCGCCGGCACCTTCTGCAGCGGCACGAGGTCGATCCCGCCCGGGAAGCCCTCGGCGGCGGCGATCTTCGAGGCCATGTAGTGGAAGGAGGAGCCGGCGGTGGTGTTGCCGAAGGTCCGGCCCTTGAGCCCCGCCGGCGTCGTCACCCCCGCCTCCCAGGCCGCGTTCGAGGCGAGGATGAGCTGGCCGTCGATCCCCTTCTCCTCCTGCAGCCCGCCGCCGATCACCTTCACCGCGCCCTTCTCGGCCAGCGAGATCAGCCCGCCCGAAATCGCGGTCACGCCGAAGCCGACATCGCCGGAGGCGATGGCGACGGCCATGGGCTGCGCCGCCTGGAAGAAGCTGAACTCGACGTCGAGCCCGGCTTCCTTGAAATACCCCCGCTCGAAGGCGACGAAGGAAGGGGCGTGGCTGGTGAAGCGGAGCGCGCCCACCATCGTCTTCGACGCGGCCCGGGCCGGGAGCGAAAGGGCGGCGACGGAGGCGAGGCCGGCGGCGAGCGCGCCGCGGCGGGTCAGCATGGTCATCGGGGTCTCCCTTCGGGATGTCGGCGTTTCCTGGGCTGTTGTAGCGGCGCATCAGTGCGGGGCCAAGCGCGTTCGGCGCTCGCGTGACGTCGCGGCGCCCGAGGCTTGTCGCCTTGTTCCCGCCCGAATCGAGAGACAACTGACGTCTACGTAAGGCGCGCGGCGTTCGCGCGCCCTGTTCCAGCGCAAAGCGCCATTGTGGGGACTGACATGAAACTCGCCATCGCCGGCGCGCTCTGCGCCTTCGCCGCCTCAATCGCGCCCGCAGCCGCCACGCCGCTTTCGGGGCTCGACCTGATGCGCGGCTTCAACAACATCGTGCTCGGGAATCTCCAGACCAATGTGGAGACGGAGGGCACGCTCTTCGTCGGCGGGAACTACACGGGCAACGGCGCGACCGTGAACCCGCGCAACCTGCCGGATGTCGATCTCGGCGGCGGGGTGTCGGGCGCCTTCGTCGTCGGCGGGGCGCTTTCGGCGGCGAATGTGAACCTCAACAACGGCTCGGCGCATATCGGCGGCTCCGTCTCGACGAATTTCAACAACAACGGCGGCGGCGACATCGCCATCGGCGGCGCCTTCGCCGGGAACCTGAACCTCAACGGCGGCGCGGCGACCATCGCGGGCGCCCGGTCGGGGAACATCAACCTCAATGGCGGCTCGGTCACGCAGGCGCCCGTCGCGCCCGTTCCCGTCGCCGAGGTGGCGGCGACGCTTCTCGCCCTTTCCTCCGAGCTTTCGATGCTGGACGCCACGGGCGGAATCGCCAGTCTCTCCGACAACAACAATGTAAGCTTCCAGTCCGTCGCCGGGCCGGACGGCATCGCCGTCTTCAACCTCGACTTCGACACGAACGCCTCGATCTTCGGCGTCGCCGGCACGTTCAGCGGGGTGAACGCGGCGCCGGGCGTGACGACGATCGTCAATGTCGCCGGCAAGAGCGTTTCGTGGCGGCTCAACGCGAACCAGGACTTCCCCAGCGTCCTCTTCAACTTCTTCGAGGCGGAGGAGCTGAGCATTCAGGCGAGCTTCAACGTCTCGATCCTCGCGCCCAAGGCGGCCGTGCGGCTCTCCGGAGGCGGCGTCAACGGCACGCTCGTCTCCGGCACCCTGTTCCAGGACGCCGAGGTGCGCCCGCTGACCTTCCAGGGCGACCTGCCGCCGGTCAGTCAGGTCCCGCTTCCGGCCTCCGCCTTCCTGCTCCTCGGCGGGCTCGGCCTCCTCGGCGGGCTCCGCGCGCGGCGGCGGGCGGCCTGATCAAAGGCGGAGGCGGCGGGTTCAGGCGGAACGCGCCTGACCGCCCTCGCCCTCCTCCGGCCGATCCAGCCACCGGTCGAGCGTGATGGCGAGAACGTCGCCGGAGATCGGTTTCGGCAGATGCTCGTCCATCCCGGCTTCAAGGCAGCGCCGCCGGTCCTCCGCATAGGCGTGGGCGGTGAGGCCGATCACCGGCAGGCGCGGCAGGCCTTCCGCCCGTTCCCGTTCTCGCAGGCGGCGCGTGGCGGAGAGGCCGTCAAGCACCGGCATGGACACGTCCATCAGGACAATTCGCGGTCGGCTGCGCGCGATCATGGCGAGCGCCTCGTCCCCGTCCTCCGCCCCTTCCGCGCGAAGGCCGAGGCGGGCGACGAGCTCCATGGCCAGCAGACGGTTCACCGGGTTGTCGTCCGCCACTAGCACGTCCGCGGGCCCTTCGGCCTCGACCGATGCGGGGCCGACGCCTCCCGCCGCTTCCCGGGCCGCTCCGGCCGCCGGAGCGCGCGACAGGGCGAGCGCGATGGCGTCGAGCAGGTCCGAGGCGAGGGCGGGCTTGGCCAGCGCGGCCGAGAGGCCCAGCGCGCCCATCCGCTCCATGCTCGGCGCATCTTCGAGCGAACCGAGAAGGATCGCCGGCGTCGCCTCTATGCCCGGCGTCGAGCGCAGTTCCGCCAGGGTGTCCTCCCCCGACATCCCGGGCATGTGATGGTCGAGTATGACGAGATCGAACGGCGCGCCGCGCGCGGCTTCCCTCGCGAGGCGGGTAAGCCCCTCACGGCCTGAGGCGGCGCTCGCCTCGGAAAAGCGCCAGGCCGCAAGACGCTCCTGCATGATCATGCGGTTCGTCTCGTTGTCGTCGATGACGAGGATGCGGAGGCCGGCGTATTCGCGCGGCGGCGCGGCCGGAGCGTCAGCGCCCTCATCCACCGGCAATTCGAGCTCGATATGGAAGGTTGATCCGACCCCGATCTCGGAGTCGACGCCGATCCGCCCGCCCATCAGGTCGATCAGCCCCGCGCTGATCGCGAGGCCGAGCCCCGCTCCCTGGGCCTTGCGCCGCACCGAGCCGTCCACCTGCGTGAACTTCTCGAAGATGCGCGCCCGGTCCTCCTCGGCGACGCCGCAGCCGCTGTCCCGCACCTCGATGCGAAGCCGGACCCGCCCTTCGCCCGCGGGCGTCGTCTCCACGTCGATCTCGACCTGCCCGGACTCGGTGAATTTCACGGCGTTCCCGACGAGATTGACCATGACCTGCCGCAGCCGCCCGAAATCGCCGACAAGCCGCGCCGGGGCGTTTGGCGCGATGCGCGCGACGATCTCCACATTCTTCGCCGCCGCGCTCCTCGAGACCAGCGACGCCGGCTCCGCGACGAGGCGAGACAGGCGGAACGGCGCCGGATCGAGCCGCATCTGCCCCGCGTCGATCTTCGAGAAGTCGAGAATCTCGTTGATCAGCGTCAAGAGCGCGCGGGAGGATTCGTCGATGATCCCGACGAAATTGCGCTGGCGGGCTGTCAGCTCCGTCGCGCCGAGCAGCTCCGTCATCCCCATCACCCCGTTCATCGGGGTTCGGATCTCGTGGCTCATGTTGGCGAGGAAGTCGCTCTTCGCCTGTTCGGCGCGCCGGGCCCGCTCCGCCTCCCGTCTGATCTCCCCGATCTTCGAGACGACGAGCCGGCGGAGCGGCGTCTGGACCGCGATATGGGCGAAAAGCGCGCCCGCCACGGCGGCGACAAAAATGGCGAAGGTGAGCAGCCCGGGAAGCCGGGCCTGCATTTCCGACTGGGAGCGGAGCGCCGCGCTGATCTTGTCGAGCAGCGGCTCCGCCCTGTCGTGAACGAGTGCGGCGAGTTCCCGGCGCAGCGCCTCCGCTTCCGGTCCGCGCGGCTCCGCAGACCGCAGGATCCGGTCCGAGATCAGAAGTATCTCGGCCCCGACGTCCTCCAGCGCCTCCCCCGCGCCGACTTCCCCCTCGGCTTCCCAGAGCGGGCCGAGCCGGTCCGGCATCCCGTCGCTCAACAGGCCGAAGGCGATGGCGGAGTCCCGGGCCGAGACGCCGTAGCGCGCCTTCATCGTCCGGATGTCCTCGCGCGCTTCCTTGTCCTCGCCGCCGCTCGCAAGCTCCGCGCCGTCCGCGTCGGCCGCCCGCAAGGCGCTGTAGAGCACGAGGAGCTCGATGAACTCCTCCCGCGAGCGCGGCTCATGTTCGTGCTCCTCGCGCGCCTCTTCCTGGATGTGCCGCTCAAGCCGGAGCGTCAGCTCCGCGACCCGGCTGAAGACGACCGCGTAGCGCGAGGCGATCGAGGCAGTTTCATGCGCCCAGAGCGCGAGGAGCGTGATCGCCAGCGCGGGTGCGATGAAGGCGAGCAGGGCGAGGCGGCCCTTTCGCCGGAGCGCGGAGTCGATCTCGACCTCGCGCAATCCCGTTTCGTCGCCCGCCATGCGCCGCCTTCCCGCCCAAAGGGTGCGCGTTTCCCCACGCGCCTCGCCGCCTGATAGCCTTCAGGGTTTTCCGGGGCCTTAACGCGGCGTCGCCTCAGCGCCCGGTCGCGGCGATGAGGCCGCGGGTCGAGGAATCGAGCGTGTCCGCCGGTTCGCCGCCGCGGATGACCGGCGCGAGCTCGTTCGCCATCGCCTTGCCGAGCTCGACTCCCCATTGGTCGAAGCTGTTGACGCCCCAGACCGCGCCCTGAACGAAGACCTTGTGCTCGTAGAGCGCGATCAGCCGCCCGAGCGCGAAGGCGTCGAGCCGCTTGTGAAGGATCGTCGTCGAGGGCCGATCGCCCGGGAAGGTCCGGTGCGGGGCCAGCCGGTCGATCTCCGCCTCCGCCAGCCCCTCCTTCGCCATCGCGGCCCGCGCCTCCGCCTCCGTCCTCCCGAAGGCGAGCGCGCGGGACTGGGCGAGGCAATTGGCGACGAGGAGGGCGTGATGGTCGCCGAGCCGCTCCCGCGGCTCGGCGGCGAGGATGAATTCGGCGGGGATCGGGTCCGTCCCCTGGTGGAGCAGCTGGAAGAAGGAATGCTGCGCATTGGTGCCAGGCTCGCCCCAGATCACCGGCCCGGTTGCCAGCGCCGCTGGAGCGCCGGAGAGCGTCACCCGCTTGCCGTTCGACTCCATGTCTAGCTGCTGGACATAGGCGGGGAAGCGCTCCAGCCGCTGGTCATAAGGGATGAGCGCTACCGTGGGCATGCCGAGAAGGTTCCGCCGCCAGATTCCCGCCATGCCGAGGAGGATCGGAAGGTTCTCCTCCGCCGGCGCTTCGAGGAAGTGCCGGTCCATCGCCGCCGCGCCGGCGAGGAAGGCGCGGAACGCCTCCGCGCCGACCGCGATGGCGAGCGGAAGCCCGATGGCGGACCAGACGGAATAGCGGCCGCCCACCCAGTCCCAGAAGCCGAAGACGCGGCTCTCGTCGATCCCGAAGGCCGAGGTGGCGGGGATGTTGGTGGAAACGGCGGCGAGATGCGCGCCGGGCTCCACGCCCGCGGCCTTCAGCCATCCGGCGAAGGCGCGGGCGTTCGCCATCGTCTCCTGCGTCGTGAAGGTCTTGGAGGCGATCACCGCCATCGTCGTCCGCGGGTCGAGATCGCGCAGCACGTCCGTCATGTGCGCGCCGTCCACGTTCGAGACGAAATGGAGCCGCGGCCCGTCATGGTCCGGGCGGAGCGCCCGCACCGCCATGACCGGGCCGAGATCGGAGCCGCCGATGCCGATGTTCACCACATCCGTGAACCGCCCGCCGGAGGGCGGGGAGTAGCGGCCCGCCCTCACGTCCTCCGCGAAGGCGAGGAAGCGGGCGAGCACGGCCTCCACCTCCGGCTCCCCGCCCGACCGCAGGCGCATGTGGCCGACGGCGCGGCGCTCCGTTCCGTTGATCGGCTCGCCCCGCGCCATCGCGCTCCGCTTCTCCTCCACGCCCGCGGCGCGGGCGAGGGCGTGAAGGGCGGCGAGCGCCGGCTCGTCCAGCTTTTCCTTGGACATGTCCAGAAGAAGATCGTCCAGCCGGAAGGAGAGGCGGGCGAACCGCTCCCCGTCCTCCGCGAAGAGATCGCGCAGCGTCTTCGCCTTCAGCCGGGCCGCATGGGCCTCCAGCGCGCCCCATTCCGCCTCGCTCATCGCGCCCCCCTTTCGAGCATGGCCGCCTCGCGCGCCAGCGCCTCGATCCCCGCCCAGTCGCCCGACCTCACCATCGAGGCGGGCGCGACCCATGAGCCCCCGGCGCAGAGCACGTTCGGGAGCGAGAGATAATCCCGCGCATTGGCGAGGCTCACCCCGCCAGTCGGGCAGAAGGCGATGGCGGGCAGGGGCGCCGCCAGCGCCTTCAGCGCCGCGGCCCCGCCCGATGCCTCGGCGGGGAAGAACTTCATGAAATCGTAGCCGCGTTCGAAGAGCCGCATCGCCTCCGTCGCCGTCGCGGCGCCGGCGAGCATCGGCAGGCCCGCCGCCTCCGCCGCGTCGAGCAGCCGGTCCGTCGCGCCGGGGGAGACGCCGAAGCGCGCGCCCGCCGCCTTCGCCGCCGCCACGTCTTCCGGGGTCAGCAGCGTGCCGGCGCCGACGATTCCCCCCGGAACCGCGGCCATCGCCCGGATCGCGTCGAGCGCCGCCGGCGTTCGCAGCGTCACTTCGAGCGCTGGGAGCCCGCCGGCGACGAGCGCCCGCGCCAGCCCCTCGGTCCGCGAAGCGTCCTCGATCACCAGCACGGGGATGATCGGCGCCAGCGCCGCGATCTCCCGCGTCTCTCGGCTCGCCTCTTTCGGCGTCATCGGCCTCTCCCCTCTTGCCGCCGCCATTCTCGCCCGCTTCGCCGCGCGGCGAAAGGGCCCCGCTCAGAGTTCGTCCCGCCGCGGCGGGTCCGCGCCCGGTCGCGCGCAGGTCATCGCCGCGGTGCGGGCGGCGAAGGCGAGCATCTCCGCCGCCGCGTCGCGCCCCAGCGTGGCGAGCCCCGCCTTGCCGAGCCCGCGCCGCGCGATCTCCGCCAGCAGCGCCGCCTGGAACGAATCCCCGGCTCCGATCGTGTCGACGACATCTACACTCAGGGACGGAACCTCGATCTCCCCGAACGGCCCGCGGGCCAGTGCGCCCTTCGCACCTGCGGTCATCACCGCGAGCTTCGCGCCGGCCGCGAGAAACCCGTCGAGCACGGCGCCTGCCCCCTCGCCGGGAAAGAGCGCCGCGGCGTCCTCCTCCGACAGTTTCACGAGATCGGCGAGCGCGGCCATTCCCGCCGCGGCGGCGCGCCAGCGGCCGAGGTCGGGCTCGACCGTGGGCCGTACGTTCGGATCGTAGGAAATCAGGCGCCGCCCCGCCTCCCGCCGCGCGAGGGCGAGATGAGCGGAGGCGACGGGCTCCGTCACCATCGTGTAGGAGCCGAAATGGAGCCCCGCCGTCTCAGGCGGCAGGGCGGGCAGGTCCCCTTCCCCGATCCATTTCTCCGCGCCGTCCTCCCCGTAGAAGGCGTAGTCCGCGCCGCCATCTGGGCCGATCATGGCGAGGGCGAGCGTCGTCTTGCCGGCGCCCGCGCGGAGAAGGCCCGTCTCCACGCCCTCCGCCTCGAGCGCGGCGCGGAGCGCGCGGCCGAACCTGTCCTCCGCGAGCCCGGTGAAGAGCGCGGCCCCCGCGCCGAGCCGCGCCATGCCGACGGCCACGTTGAAGGGCGATCCGCCGATTCGCGCCTCGAGCCTGAAGGGCGGGCCGCCCGGTGCCGCGAAGACGTCGATGAGCGCCTCCCCGCAGATCACGAACATCGCGGCCCTCCTCCGGCCCGGAATATATGCGGAGCCGAGGGTTTATACGCGCGCCGCTTTCGGCCACTCTCTCATCCGAGGGATCAGGAGTCGAACCATGCCCGAACGCGGATTGCAGGCGATGCAGCTTGCGCGGCAGACGATGGCCTTCGTCCTCGCCGGAGGCCGCGGCTCCCGCCTCAAGGAGCTGACGGACAGGCGCGCGAAACCCGCCGTCTATTTCGGCGGCAAGACCCGGATCATCGATTTCGCCCTCTCCAACGCCGTGAATTCCGGCATCCGCCGGATCGGCGTCGCGACGCAGTACAAGGCGCATTCGCTGATCCGCCATCTCCAGAACGGCTGGACCTTCTTCCAGGCGGAACGGAACGAGAGCATCGACATCCTGCCCGCCTCGCAGCGCGTGGACGAGGGGCAATGGTATCTCGGCACGGCGGACGCCGTGACGCAGAACATTGACATCATCGAGGGATACGGGCCGAAATACATCCTGATCCTGGCCGGGGACCATATCTACAAGCAGGATTATTCGATCATGCTCGCGCAGCATGTGCGGAGCGGGGCGGAGGTGACCGTCGGCTGCATCGAGGTGCCGCGCGCGGAAGCCTCCGCCTTCGGCGTGATGGACGTGGACGCCGAGGACAGGATTCTCGACTTCATCGAGAAGCCGGCCGACCCGCCCGCCATGCCGGGCAGGCCGGAGATGACGCTGGCCTCGATGGGCATCTACGTCTTCGACACCGATTTCCTGATCGGGATCCTCAATGCCGACGCGGAGGACCCGTCTTCCTCCCACGATTTCGGGAAGGACATCATCCCCGCCCTCGTCGCCCGCGGCCGGGCCTACGCCCATCCGTTCGGGCGGTCCTGCGTGATGACGGCGGGGCAGACGGCGCCCTACTGGCGCGATGTCGGGACGATCGACGCCTTCTGGCGGGCGAATATCGACCTTCTGGACTTCAACCCCGAGCTGGACCTCTACAACCGGGACTGGCCGATCTGGACCTATGCGGAGCAGACGCCGCCCGCCAAGTTCGTGCATGACGAGGACGGGCGGCGCGGCATGGCCGTCTCCTCCATGGTCTCGGGCGGCTGCATCGTCTCGGGCGCGAAGCTCGACAAGTGCCTCCTCTTCACCGGCGTGCGCTGCAATTCCTTCTCGGAGCTCACCGGCGTCGTCGCGCTGCCCTACGTCAATGTCGGTCGCCATGCGCGGCTGAAGAACGTCGTGATCGACCGCGGCGTGACGATCCCCGAAGGGCTCGTCGTGGGCGAGGACCCGGCGGCGGACGCTGCGCGGTTCCGCCGTTCCGAAGGCGGCGTCACCCTCATAACCCAGACGATGATCGACAAGCTTTGAGCCTCGCCGTCCTCTCCGTCGCCTCGGAAGCGGCGCCCTTCGTGAAGACGGGCGGCCTCGCCGACGTCGCAGGCGCGCTGCCGAAGGCGCTGGCGGCGGAGGGGGTGGAGATGCGCACGCTCCTCCCCCGCTATCCCGCGCTCGCGTCGCTCGGCGGCGAGGAGGTCGCCGCGCTGGACCTGCCGGGCGGGCGCGCGCGGCTCCTCGCGGCGGAGGCGGAGGGGCTTTCGCTCCTCCTCCTCGACGCGCCGCACCTCTATGACCGGCCCGGCGGCCCCTATCTTGACGGTGCGGGGCGGGACTGGGGGGATAATGCGCTGCGCTTCGGCGCGCTCGCCAGGGCGGCGGCGCTGATCGGGGCGGGGGCGGTTTCCGGCTGGCGGCCCTCGGTCGTCCACGCGCATGACTGGCAGGCGGGGCTGGCGCCGACTTTCCTCCGCGCGCTCGGCGGCCCGCCCGCCGTGCTGACGATCCACAACATCGCCTTCCAGGGCCGGTTCGGGCCGCATGTGATCGGCCCGCTCGGCCTGCCGCGCGAAGGCTTTACGCGGGAGGGATACGAGTTCTGGGGGGACGTCTCCTTCCTAAAGGCCGGGCTGATCGACGCCGCGAAGGTGACGACGGTGAGCCCCTCCTACGCCCGCGAGCTGACAGAGCCGGGCTTCGGCGAGGGGCTGGACGGCGTGATCCGCGCGCGGCTCCCCGACCTTTCGGGCGTGCTGAACGGGATCGACGAAGAGGCGTGGAACCCGGAGACGGACGCCGCCCTCCCCGCCCGCTATTCCGCCGCCGCGCCCGCCGGCAAGGCGGTGTGCAAGGCCGCGCTCGAGGCCGAGTTCGGGCTGGAGCCGGGGCCGGGGCCGATCTTCGCCGTCATCTCCCGCCTGACCGGGCAGAAGGGCTTCGACCTCCTCCTCTCCGCCTTCCCCGCCGCGCTCGCCCGCGGCGCGCGGCTCGCCCTGATCGGGACGGGGGAGCCCTGGCTCGAACAGGCGTTCCGGGACCTAGCTTCGCGGAACCCCGGCCGCGTCTCCGCCCGCATCGCCTTCGACGAGGCGCTCTCGCACCGGATGCAGGCGGGGGCGGACGCGCTGATCGTCCCTTCCCGGTTCGAGCCCTGCGGGCTGACGCAGCTCTGCGCTCTCCGCTACGGCGCGCTCCCCGTCGTGGCGCGGACGGGCGGGCTGGCCGATACGGTGGTGGACCTCAACCATGCGGCGCTCGCGACCGGGGCGGGGACGGGGTTCCAGTTCACGCCGGGCTCCGCGCCCGCGCTTTCCGCCGCGCTCAACCGGGCGATGGACCTCTTCGCGGATCGCGGGGCCTGGCGTGCGGCGATGCGGCGGGCGATGAGGCAGCCGGTCGGCTGGGGCGCCTCCGCCCGCGCCTACGCAGCGCTCTACCGGAGCCTCGCATGATCGGGCCGGGCTCGCCCGACATCCTCGGCGCAACGCCGGATGCGGAGGGGGTGAACTTCGCCGTCTGGTCGGAGGCGGCGGAGCGGATCGAGCTTTGCCTTTTCGACGAGGCGGACCGGGAGCGGCGCCTGGTGCTGCCGGAGAGGACCGGGGCGATCCGGCACGGCCACGTCGCCGGACTCCGCCCCGGCGCGCGCTACGGCTTTCGCGCATATGGGGACTGGGCGCCGGAGGCGGGGCTGCGCTTCAACCCGGCGAAGCTGCTGATCGACCCCTATGCGCGGGAGATCGAACGGATCGGCCCGCCGCACGAAGCGCTCCTCGGCCACGATCCGCAGGAACCCTCGCGCCCCTCGACGGTCGACAGCGCGCCCTACGCCCCGCGCTGCGTCGTGACGGCGCCCCCCGCGCCGCTCTCGCCCGGCCCGCGCCGCCCGTGGTCCGAGACCGTGATCTATGAGGCGCATGTGAAGGCGCTGACGAAGCGCTTCCCCGGCCTGCCGCCGGAGATCGCGGGGACGTTCGAGGGAATCGCCCATCCCGCATTCACCGCGCATCTTCGGGCGCTGGGCGTCACCGCGCTGGAGCTGCTGCCCGTGCAGGCATGGCCGGATGACGATTTCATTGTGGAGCGCGGGCTTTCGAACCACTGGGGCTACAATACGCTCGGCTATTTCGCGCCTGCGCCGCGCTTCCTCGGCCCTTCCGGGGCGGAAGGCTTCCGCGCGATGGCGACGGCGCTGCATGAGGCGGGGATCGAACTGATCCTCGACATCGTGTTCAACCATACGGCGGAGGGGGACGAGAGGGGCCCGACGCTCTCCTTCCGCGGGCTGGACAATGCGGGCTATTACCGGATGGAGACCGGCGGCGCCTATGTGAACGACACCGGCTGCGGCAACACGGTGGACCTCTCCCGCCCGCATGTCGTCCGCCTCGCGCTCGACGCGATGCGCCATTGGGCGGCGATGGGGGCGGACGGGTTCCGCTTCGATCTGGCGCCCGTGCTCGGCCGGCTGCCGGACGGGTACTCGCCCGAGGCGCCGTTCTTCGCGGCGCTGCTGGCGGACCCGGTCCTCTCCCGCCTCAAGCTGATCGCGGAGCCCTGGGATATCGGCCCCGGCGGCTACCGGCTCGGCGAGTTCCCTTCCCCCTTCGCCGAGTGGAACGACCGCTTCCGGGACGATGCGCGCCGCTTCTGGCGGGGGGACGAGACGGCTGCGCAGGCGCTCGCCGACCGGCTGCTCGGCTCCGCCGGGCTCTTCGACCGGAACGGGCGGCGGCCCTTCGCCTCGGTCAATTTCATCACGGCGCATGACGGGATGACGCTGGCGGACCTCACAAGCTTCGCCGCAAAGCGCAACGAGGCGAACGGGGAAGCGAACCGGGACGGGCACGGGCACGACTTTTCCGACAATTGCGGCGCGGAGGGGGAGACGGGCGACCCGGCGATCCTCGCCGCCCGCGCCCTCCGCCGTCGCAGCCTCCTCGCGACGCTTCTCCTCTCGCAGGGCGTTCCCATGCTGCTGGCGGGGGACGAGATCGGCCACAGCCAGGGCGGCAACAACAACGCGTGGTGCCAGGACAACGAGACGACGTGGCTGGACTGGGAGAGCGCAGACGCAGGGCTCCTCGCCTTCGCCCGTCGCCTCGTCGCCTGTCGCGCGGCCCATCCCGCGCTGAGGCAGGGGCGGTTCCTGCATGGCGAGGCGCGGGCGGACGGCGCGCCGGAGGTCGAGTGGTTCGCCCTCGAAGGCGGCGCGCCGGATTGGGAGAACCCCGAGATGCCGGGCTTCGCGCTCCTGATCCGCGGCGCGGCCGGCGGGCCGGAGCCGGGGGAGGAGATGCTGATCGCCGTCAATCGCGGCGCGCCCGCGCGCCTCGCCCTGCCGGGCGGCGAATGGACGCTGGGCTTCGATACGGGCGCCCCGGAAGCGCCGGAGGCCGCGGTTTCCGGCGCATGGCCGCTCGCCTCCGGCGCCGTCGCCGCGTTTCACCGGAGCCGGGGATGAGCGCGCTCGCGAAGCTGGCGGCGGAATGCGGGATCATGCCCGCCTTCCATGACCTCGCCGGGGAGGAGCGGCTGACGGCGCCCGAAACGCTCGCCGCCCTCCTCGCCGCCATGGGCGAGCCTTGCCGCGAGGCGGAGGCGGCGGAGCGGCTGGCGGCGCGGGCGGCGGCGCGGGCCGCGCGGCTCCTGCCAGAAGAGATGATCGTGGAGGCCGGGGCCGCGCCGCTTGTCGCCCTCGGCGCGGAGGCGGACTGGGCGCTGACGCTCGAAGGCGAGGCGCGTCCCGTCGCGGAGGGGCGGGGGCGGGAGGCGGTGTTGCCCGCCCTGCCGGCCGGCATCCACCGGATCGACGCGGCGAACGGCGCGCGGGCGGACCGGCTCTTCATCCTCGCCGCGCCGGAGGCTGCGCCGTCGCTGGCCGGCCTCACGGGGCGGGACCGGCTCTGGGGCGCGACCGGGCCGCTCTACGGCTTCGCCTCCGGGCGGAACGCCGGCCTCGGCGACTATGAGGACCTCGCCGCGATGGCGGAGGCGCTGGGGCGGGCTGGCGCGGCCTTTCTCGGCGTCAACCCGGTCCACGCCCTCGGCGCCGCCGCCTCGCCGGAGATGGCGAGCCCCTACTCGCCGACGCATCGGGGCTTCTTCGACTGGCGGCATGTCGCCGTCGGCGGCGAGGGCGCGGAGGGCAAGATGGTCGACCATTCCGCCGCCCGCGCCCGGATCGACGCCGCGCTGGAGCCGCGGATCGCGGCGCTGGAGCCTGCGCGGCTCGACGCCTTCGCCGCCGCGCGCGGCCCCGCCCTCGCCCGCTTCGCCCTCTTCGAGGCGCTTTCGCTTCTCCATGGGGAAGACTGGCGGTTCTGGCCCGCCGCACTCCACGACCCGGTGGGCGAGGCGGCGCGCGCCTTCGCCGCAGCGAATCCTGCCGCGCTCCGCCGCCATGTCGCGCTCCAGATGCTGGCGGAAGAGGGGCTCGCGGCGGCGCAGGCGCGGGCGAAGGGGGCCGGCATGGCGCTCGGCCTCCATCTCGACCTTGCGGTCGGCGCCCGGCCCGGCGGCGCGGAGACCTGGGGGAGCGGCGCGCACGCCTTTGGCGTTTCGCTCGGCGCGCCGCCCGACCATTTCGCGCCGCAGGGCCAGAACTGGGGCCTCGCCCCGCTCTCGCCCGAGGGCCTGAAGGCGGAAGGCTATGCGAGCTTCGCCGCGCTCCTCTCCGCCGTCATGCGCCATGCCGGGATGATCCGGGTCGACCATGTGCTCGGCTTCGCCCGCGCCTTCTGGGTTCCCGAAGGCGGCGCGCCGGGGGGCTATGTGCGGATGCCGCTCGCGGCGATGCTGGCGGTGACGAAGATCATCGCCGCCCGCAATCGCTGCCTCGTGGTCGGGGAGGATCTCGGCCTCGTCGACCCCGCGCTCCGCGCCGCGCTGGCGGAGGCGGGCGTGATGGGCTGCGACGTGACGCAGTTCGACTGGGAGGGGGAGGGCCGCGCCCTCGCCCTCGCCAGCTTTGGCACGCATGACACGCCGACCGCCGCCGGCTGGCTTGCGGCGCGGGATGTGGACTGGCGGCTCCGGCTCGGGCAGATGAGCGCGGAGGCGGCGGAGTGGGTGAGGGGCGAGCGGAGGGCGCGGCGCGAGAGCCTCGGCCCCGATCCGCTCGGCGCGATCCACCGGCGGCTCGCGGCCTCGCCAGCCGCGCTCGTCGCCGTGCAGCTTGAGGATCTTGCAGGGGAGGTCGAGCAGGCGAACCTCCCCGGCACGGTGGACGAGCATCCGAACTGGCGCCGCCGCCTTTCGATCCCGGTCGAAGGCTGGGCGGCGGCGCCCGCCCTGAAGGAGACCGCGGCGCTGATGCGCGAAGCCGGGCGCGGCGGCGAAGGAGAGACGACATGACGATCCGAACCGTGGAGACGAAGCCGATCGTCGGGCAGAAGCCGGGCACCTCAGGTCTCCGGAAGAAGACCGCGGCCTTCATGGCGCCGGGCTATCTCGAGAATTTCGTCCAGGCGATCTTCGACGGAACGGGGGGCGCGAAGGGCAAGACCTATGTGCTCGGCGGCGACGGCCGCTTCTTCGGGCGGGAGGCGGCGGGGACGATCCTGCGCATGATGGCGGCGAACGGCGCGGCGCGCGCCGTGGTCGGGCGCGGCGCGATCCTCTCAACCCCCGCCGCCTCGCATCTGATCCGGCTCCGCAAGACCGATGGCGGGATCATCCTTTCCGCCAGCCACAATCCCGGCGGGCCGGAGGGCGATTTCGGCGTGAAGTTCAACACGCCGAACGGCGGCCCGGCGCCCGAGCCGGTGACGGAGGCGATCTTCGCCGCCTCCGGCGCGCTCACCCGCTACCTGATCTCGGACGCGCCGGCGCCCGACCTTTCCGCCGAAGGCGCCTTCGATCTCGACGGCATGGCGGTCGAGGTGGTCGACCCGGTGACGGATTATCAGGCGCTGATGGAGCGACTCTTCGATTTCGGCGCGCTCCGCGCCCTCTTCGCCTCCGGCTTCACGATGCGCTTCGACGCGATGCACGCCGTGACGGGGCCCTATGCGAAGGCGATCCTCGAAGGCGCGCTCGGCGCCCCGGCCGGGACTGTGATGAACGGCGCGCCGAGCGAGGATTTCGGCGGCGGGCACCCGGACCCGAACCCGGTCTGGGCGAAACCGCTGGTCGACCTCGTCATGGGCCCGGACGCGCCCGATTTCGCCGCCGCCTCGGACGGGGACGGGGACCGGAACATGATCCTCGGGCGGGGCCTCTATGTCACCCCGTCGGACAGTCTCGCCGTCCTCGCCGCCAACGCGACCGCCGCGCCGGGCTATGCCGCGGGGCTCAAGGGCGTCGCTCGCTCCATGCCGACGAGCCGCGCGGCGGACGATGTGGCGGCGGCGCTCGGCGTTCCCGCTTTCGAGACGCCGACCGGCTGGAAGTTCTTCGGGAACCTGCTCGACGCCGGCATGGCGACGATCTGCGGGGAGGAGAGCGCGGGCACCGGCTCCGACCATGTGCGGGAGAAGGACGGGCTCTGGGCCGTCCTCCTCTGGCTCTCGATCCTCGCGAAGGAGCGGAAGCCGGTCTCCGAAGTCATGGCGGCGCACTGGCGGCGCTTCGGCCGGCGATACTATTCGCGCCATGATTACGAAGGGATCGATTCTGACGCTGCGGCGGAGATGATGACGGCGCTGAAGGCGCGGCTCCCGTCGCTCCCCGGCGCGGCGTTCGGCGGCCTCACGGTCGAGGCGGCGGACGATTTCGCCTATGCGGACCCGACGGACGGTTCGGTGACGGCGGGGCAGGGCGTCCGCGTCTCCTTTGCAGGCGGAGCGCGCGCCGTCTTCCGTCTGTCCGGCACCGGGACGGAGGGGGCGACGCTCCGCGTCTATCTCGAGCGCTACGCCCCGCCCGAGGGCGACCACGGGGAGGAGACGCAGGCGGCGCTCGCCGCCGTCATCGCGGCGGCGGAGGACATCGCGGGAATTGCGGCCCGCACGGGGCGGAGCGCGCCGGATGTGATGACGTGAACGCGCCGTTTGCGTTCTTGGGCGACAAGACTAGGCTCTGTCTTGTTGCAGATGCGAAGACCTGATCGGAGACCGCCCCGATGAACGTGCATTCCCCGTCCGCCCCCGCCCATCACGCGGCGCTCGACGCCGCCATCGCCTGGCACCTCGCGCATTCCGTGGGCAAGACGCCGGAGGCGGCGGACCTGTCGGACTGGCGCGTCGCCCTCTCCCGCGCGGTGAGGGACAGGCTGGTCGCGCCGTGGTTCGACGCGACGCGGAAGACCTACGAGACCGGGCGGAAGCGGGTCTATTACCTCTCGATGGAGTTCCTCCTCGGCCGGATGCTGGAGGACGCGATCGGAAATCTCGGCCTTGAGCGAGAGGCGCGGGCGGCGATGGCGGGGTTCGGCGTCGATTATCGCGCGGTGGTGGAGGACGAGCCGGACGCCGCGCTCGGCAATGGCGGGCTTGGCCGGCTCGCCGCCTGCTTCCTCGATTCGCTCTCCTGCCTCGGCATCCCCGCCTATGGCTACGGCATCCGCTACGCCCACGGCCTCTTCCGCCAGCGCTTCGAGGAGGGGCGGCAGATCGAGAGCGCGGAGACCTGGCTCGCCGAGGCCCATCCCTGGGAGTTCGAGCGCCACGAGGTCGCCTTCGAGATCGGCTTCGGCGGCGTGGCGGACGAGGCGGGCTGGCGCCCGGCGGAGCTGGTCGAGGCGCGGGCGCATGATACGCCGGTGCCGGGCTGGCGCGCGCGCTGGACGAACACGCTCCGCCTCTGGTCCGCCCGCCCGAAGCGGGTGTTCGACCTCGAACCCTTCAACCGGGGCGACTACATGGCCGCGGCGGCGCCCGAAGTCTTCGCGGAGACGATCAGCCGCGTCCTCTATCCGGACGACAGCACGCCCGTCGGCAAGGAACTAAGGCTGAAGCAGGAATATTTCTTCACGTCGGCGAGCCTGCAGGACATCCTCCGCCGCTTCCTCGCCTCGGGCGCGCCGCTCTCCGCGCTGCCGGACCAGATCGCGATCCAGATGAACGACACCCACCCGGCCATCGCCGGGCCGGAGCTGATCCGCCTCCTCACAGACCATCACGGGCTCGGCTTCGAGGAAGCGTTCGACACCGCATCGGGGTGCCTCTGCTACACCAACCACACGCTCCTGCCGGAGGCGCTGGAGCGCTGGCATGTCGGGCTCATGCGGCATGTCCTGCCCCGCCACATGATGATCATCGAGAAGATCGACGCGCTCCATGCGCGCCGCGCCGCCGAGGCGGGAACGCCGCGGCCCGATCATGTCCGCGTCTTCGACCCGGATGGCGACGTGCAGATGGGAACGCTCGCCTTCGTCGCGGCGCGGAAGGTCAACGGCGTCTCCGCCCTCCATACCGGCCTGATGAAGGAGACGGTGTTCCGCGACCTTCATGCGCTCCATCCCGACCGGATCGTCAACATGACGAACGGGGTGACGCCGCGGCGCTGGCTCCATGGCTGCAATCCCGGCCTCCGCGCGCTCCTGAACGAGGCGCTGGGCGAGGGATGGGTCACGAATCTCGAACTTCTCGACCGCCTCGCGCCGCTTGCCGACGAAACCGGCTTCCGCGAGCTATTCATGGGCGTGAAGCGTGCGAACAAGGCGCGGCTCGCCGAATGGCTGAAAGAGACGCAGCGGATCGAGACCTCGCCCGATGCGATGTTCGACATCCAGATCAAGCGCATCCACGAATACAAGCGCCAGCTGATGAACGCGCTGGAAGTCGCCGCCCATGCCAACGCGATCCGGCGGGAGCCGGAGCGGGACTGGGTTCCGCGCGTCCGCATCTTCGGCGGCAAGGCGGCGCCGGGCTACGACATGGCGAAGCGGATCATCCGGCTCATCAATGACATCGCCTGGCAGGTGAACCATGACCCGGTGATCGGCGACCGGCTGAAGATCGTCTATCCCGAGAACTACAACGTCTCCATGGCGGAGCGGCTGATTCCCGCCGCCGACCTCTCCGAGCAGATCTCCACAGCGGGGATGGAGGCGAGCGGCACCGGCAACATGAAGTTCGCGCTCAATGGCGCCGTCACCATCGGCACGCTGGACGGCGCGAATGTGGAGATCGCGGAGCGGGTGGGGCGGGAGAACATCTTCATCTTCGGGCTCGAGGCGCACGAGGCTTCGGCGATCCGGGACGGTTACAATTCCAACCGCTTCATCGCGGAGAGCGCGGCGCTTTCCGAGGTCGTCGGCCAGATCGAGGGCGGGTTCTATTCCCCCGGCGAGCCGGACCGCCACCGCGCGGTGATCGACAAGCTGCGCCATGACGACCATTTCCTCGTCGCCGCCGATTTCGAGGCCTATCGTGCTGCGCAGGACGAAGCCGAGGCCGCCTTCGCGGATCGGGAGCGCTGGGGGCGCATGGCCGTGCTCAACTGCGCCCGCTCCGGCTGGTTCTCTTCCGACCGGACGATCCGGGGCTATGCTTCGGAAATCTGGGGCGTCGAACCGCTTATCTGAACGCGCTTCCGGCGCCATATCGGGCCCTGCCCTTGAAAGAGGTCGGATGGTGAGCCAGACTCCAGGCATATGACCGATCCGGCGATCCCCGCTGACGAGGCCGAGCGCCTCGTCTCAGGAGCTCATGGCGACCCCTTCGCTTGGCTTGGCCCGCACAAGGCGGGGCGGCGGACCCTTGTGCGCGCGCTGCTGCCGGGCGCGGAGGGCTGCGACCTGATTCATGAGGGGAAGGCGCATCCGCTGCCTCTCCTCCATCCCGGCGGGCTCTTCGGCGGGCCGGTTCCGGCGAAGGCCGCCGCCTCATACCGGCTCCGCTGGCGCTTCGACGGGCGGGACTGGGAGGCGGAGGACCCCTATCGCTTCGGCCCCGTCCTCGGCCCGCTCGACGAGCACCTGATCGGGGAGGGCCGGCATCTGAGGCTCTGGGAGCGGCTCGGCGCGCATCCGATTATGCATGAGGGCGTCGCAGGCGTGCACTTCGCCGTCTGGGCTCCGGGCGTCGCCCGCGCCTCCGTCGCCGGCCCCTTCACGATGTGGGACGGCCGGCGCCTGCCGATGCGGGCGCGGGGGCGGAGCGGGGTGTGGGAGATCTTCGTGCCGGGGATCGGGCCGGGCGAGCCCTATCGCTTCGAGTTCCGCACGGCGGATGGCCGTGTGACGCCGCAGAAGGCGGATCCGGTGGGCTTCGGCGCCGAGCATCCGCCGAAGACGGCCTCAATCGTCCGCGATCTCGGCGGCTTCGACTGGCGCGACGAGGCGTGGATGGAGGCGCGCGCCGCGCGGAACGCCGCCGACGCGCCCGTCTCGATCTACGAGGTCCATCTCGGCTCCTGGCGGCGGCGGCTGGACGAGGGCGGCAGGCCGCTCAGCTATGACGAGCTGGCGCGGGATCTTGTGCCCTACGCCGCCGACATGGGCTTCACCCATCTCGAATTCATGCCGGTGAACGAGCATCCGTTCGACGGCTCCTGGGGCTATCAGCCCGTCGGCCTCTACGCCCCGACCTCCCGCCACGGGGACCTTGCGGGCTTCCGCCGCCTTGTGGACGCGGCGCACCGGGCCGGGCTCGGCGTGCTCCTTGACTGGGTGCCCGGCCATTTTCCTGAGGACCCGCACGGCCTCGCCTTCTTCAACGGCGGCCCGCTCTACGAACATGCCGACAAGCGGGAAGGGTTCCATCCGGACTGGAACACGCTGATCTACGATTTCGGGCGGATCGAGGTTTCGAACTTCCTCCTCGCCAACGCGCTCTACTGGCTCCATGAGCATCATGTGGACGGGCTGCGCGTGGACGCCGTCGCCTCCATGCTCTATCGCGACTATTCGCGGAAGGCCGGCGAATGGATCCCCAACCGCTTCGGCGGGCGGGAGAATCTGGAGGCGGTGGCCTTCCTTCAGGCGGTGAACGAGGCCGTGCGGGCGGAGGCGCCGGCGGCGATGACGGTCGCGGAGGAGTCGACCGCATGGCCCGGCGTCTCGAAGCCGGTCTCGGAAGGCGGGCTCGGCTTCGGCTTCAAGTGGAACATGGGCTGGATGAACGACACGCTGCGCTACATGGCGCGCGACCCGGTGCACCGGCGGCACCATCACAACGAGATGACCTTCGGCTCCGCCTACGCCTTTTCCGAGCGCTTCGTCCTGCCGCTCAGCCATGACGAGGTCGTGCACGGCAAGGGCGCGCTCTGGGACAAGATGCCCGGCGGCCCGGCGGAGAAGTTCGCCAATCTCCGCGCGCTCTACGGCTTCATGTGGGGGCATCCGGGCAAGAAGCTGCTCTTCATGGGCGGCGAGTTCGCGCAGCGGACGGAATGGCGGCAGGCGGGCGAGCTCGACTGGGGCCTGATCGACCGGCCACGACATGCCGGCGTCTGGGCGCTGGTGCGCGATCTCAACCGCCTCTACCGGGAGGAGCCGGCGCTCCACGCGCAGGATTGCGCGCCCGAAGGCTTCTCCTGGATCGAGGCGGACAATGCGGCGCAGAGCCTCTTCGCCTTCGCCCGCTTCGCGCCGGGCGGTGAGGCGGCCATCGTCATCTCCAACATGACGCCGGTGGAGCGGCGCGTCACGCTCGGCGCGCCCGCGGCGGGGCCGTGGCGGGAGCGGGTGAACACGGACTCCGCGCTCTATGGCGGCGCCGGCGCCGGCAATCTCGGCGCGGTCGAGGCGCGGGCGGAGCCGTGGCGCGGCTGGCCGGCGACGATGGAGGTGACGGCGCCGGGCCTCTCCACGATCATCCTGACGCGCTGAGCGCCTCAGATGAAGTGGATGTAGAAGTCCCGCTCCGCCTCCGGGTTCGCGCCCCTCAGTTTTTCCGCTTCGGCCCGCCGCATGAAAAGCTGGTTGGCGACGAGTTCCGGCCCGACCGCCTCCACGAGCGCGGAATCCGCCTCCAGCGCGTCTAGCGCGCCCTCCAGCGTCTCGGCCACGCCGCTCGTCGCGTCCTGGCTCTCGAACCCGTCCCCGGCCTCCGCCGGCGGCAGCGGATAGCCGCGTTCGACCCCGAGCCGCGCCGCCTGCAGCACGGCGGCGACGGCGGTGTAGGGATTGGCGGCGGCGTCCGCCATCCGGTGCTCGATCCGCGCCTTCGCGCCGCCCTCGGCGGAGACGCGGGTGGTGACGTTCCGGTGGTCCCCGCCCCAGTTCTTCCAGAAGCCGGAGAGCGAGGCCGGGCGGAGCCGGCGATAGGAGTTCACCGTCGGCGCCAGCAGCCCGGCCAATCCCTCGTGATGATGGACCAGCCCGGCGACGCATCCCTTCGCGAGGTCGTTCATCGCCTCCGGCCCGCCCCCCTCGCCGCCCGAGAGCGCGTTTCGCCCGTCCTCCCCGGCGAAGGAGAAGTTGACGTGAAGCCCGCTGCCGCCCTTTTCGGGGATCGGCTTCGGCATGAAGGTGAGGATGAGCCCGCGCTTCAGCGCCACTTCCCGCGCCATCAGGCGGAAGAGGACGAGATCGTCCACCGCCTTCACTGCGTCGTCATAGGCGAGCGTGAACTCGAATTGCGGGTTGTCGTATTCCGTCGTCATCATCTCGAGCCGGAAGCCCGCCGCCTCCGCCTCTTCCCAGACCGCATCCATGAACCCCGCCGGGTCCGCCGCCGGGCCGGTGCCGTAGACGTGGCCGCCCGGCGCCTCGTAGGGCCTCAGCGCCCCGTCCGGCCCCCGCTCGAATGCGTAAGCTTCAAGCTCCAGCCCGACCTTTGGAGCGAGCCCGCGCGCAGCCCAGTCCGCTACCGCCCGTTTCAGCGCGCCGCGGCCGCAGGGGCCGATCGGGGCGCCCGCGGCGTCATGGAGGTCGCACATCACCACCTTCGTCGCCGGCTCCCATCCCTCCCGTATGTCCGCCGCGCGCCATTTCGCCACCATGTCCGGCAGGCCCTCCAGCATCTTCGAGCCGGGGGAGGGCAGGAGGTCCTTGTCGAAATGCACCCCGAAGGTGGACTGGCAGAACCGCGTCTCCCCGTCCGCGCCGAGCTTCGAGCCGGGGAGGTATTTCCCCCGCATGATGCTGAGATGGTCGCAGAAGAAGAGGCGGAGACGGTCTTTCATGGCGGAATCCTCAGGCGGGCGTGACGCGGAGCGGAAGGGATTTCACCCCCCCGACGAAATTGGAGCGGAGGAAGGCGTGCGGTCCCGTCCGCTCCACCGCCTTCACCCGCGCGGCGAAACGCTGGAAGAAGACGCGGACTTCGAGCCGGGCGAGCCAGATGCCGAGGCAGATATGCGGCCCGCCCTGCCCGAAGGAGAGATGGGGGTTCGGGTCCCGCCGGAGATCGACGCGGAACGGGTCGGCGAAGGCCGCCTCGTCCCGGTTCGCGGAGGCGAACCAGAGAAGCACCTTGTCGCCTTTCCGGATGCGCTTGCCGTGCAGCTCGAAATCTTCCCCCGCGGTCCGCCGGAAATAGATCGCGGGCGTCGCCCAGCGGATCACCTCGTCCGCCATCGTCTCCCAGATCGCGCCGCCCTCGCGGAGCTGGCCGAGAAGCTCCGGCTGCTCCGCCAGCGCAAGGAGCCCGGCGGCGATGGAATAGCGCGTCGTGTCGTTCCCCGCGGCGACGAGAAGGCAGAAGAAGTTGCGGAATTCCCGCTCCGTGATCCGCGCGCCCGTCTCGTCCGGCTGGGTGATGAGATGGAGCACGCCCGTCTCGTCCCCCGCCTTCGCCTTCTCCGCCATCAGCCGCTCGGCATAGTCGTAAAGCTCCACGCCGGCGGGCGAGTTGAAGGGCATGAGGCGGTATTCGTCCGTCTCCATCCGGTCGAGCACATGGGTCGTGAAGTCGGGGTCGGTGTTGGCGATCAGCGCGTCGCCCTTCTCCACCAGCCAGGGCAGGTCCGCCTCCGGCAGCCCGACGATCCGCCCGAGCATCCGCATCGGCAGCGGGCGGGCGAGCACGCGCGTCGCGTCGAATTCCCGCCGCTCCAGCGCCTCGTCCAGAATCTCGTCGCAGATGCGCGCGATCTCCGCCTCGAAAGCGTTGACGACGGGGCGGGAGAAGGCGCGGGCCACCTTCATGCGGACACGGGTATGCTCCGGCGGGTCCGTCTCCTGAAAGGTGCGGCGGGCGAGATATTCCTCCTCCGTCTGGTCCTCCATGCGGATGCCGCGGGCGGAGGAGAGCTTCCTGTAGTCCCGGTTCAGCGCGGAGATGTCCGCATGCCGGGTGAGGGACCAGAAGCCGGCGCCGCCGGGATATTCCGTCCAGGCGCAGGGGTCTTCCCGCCGGAGGCGCGCGAAGGTGTTGTGCGGCGCGCCGGCGGCGAATGAATCGTGGCTAGTCAGATCGGCGTAGCCGTCATCCGCTGGCGTCCAGACCGTCATGCGTCTCTCCCCTTTGATCGACACGATTGCCGAGCCGCGCTATCTCCGCAAGCGTCTCAATCGGGAAGGTCGGCCCATGCGCCTCGCGATCCTCAACACCTGCGACGACGATTCGGAATACGCCAAGGCCTATCCGGATGACGGCGCCCGATTCGCCACGCTCCTCGGCGCGGTGCGGCCCGGCTGGGCTTTCGAGAGCTTCAAGGTCTTCGAGAACGACTTTCCGGAGCGTCCGGAGGATTTCGACGGCTTCCTCGTCACCGGCAGCCCCGCCTCCGTGAATGACGGGACGAAGCCCTGGATCGCCCGGCTCTTCGCCTTCCTCCGCGCCCGGCATGGGGAGAAGCGGCCGCTCTTCGGCGCCTGTTTCGGGCATCAGGCCATCGCGAAGGCGCTCGGCGGCGCGGTCGGCCCGAATCCCGGCAGCTGCGCGCTCGGGATCACGGAGACGCGCTTTCACAAGCGAAAGCCATGGATGGAGCCGGCTCGGGAGGCGTTCGGGCTCTATTCGGCCAATTACGAGCAGGTGACGGCCCTGCCGCCGGGAGCCGAGGCGGTCGCCTCCGATTCCGTCTGCCCCGCCGCCTCCTTCATCATCGGCGACCATGTCTTCACCACGCAATACCACCCCGAGATGAAGCCGGATTTCGTCGCCGACATGATCGACCACATGGTGGACGACGTGCCGCCCGAGGTCATCGCGAAAGGCCGCGCCGACCTTTCGCGCGCGGCGGAGGGGCCGGCCTTCGCCGAATGGATGGCGCGGTTCTTCGAGCATGCCGCCGCGCGCTGAGCCGCGCTTGCCAACCGCCCCGTTTCCGCGCTCTTATCCCGCATCAACCCGAGGAGACGAGATCATGGCGATGGATGGCGCGCCGCTCACCAATGCGCAGGCCCGGGACGTCGAGGCCCTGCTGCATCCCTACACCAACGGCGTCCAGCACCGGAAGGTCGGCCCGCATGTGATCGAGGCCGGCGAGGGCGTTTACGTCTACGACGAATCGGGCAAGCGCTTCGTCGAGGGCATGGCCGGGCTCTGGTGCGCCGGGCTCGGCTTCGGCGACGCGGAGCTGATCGACGCGGCGCGGGAGCAGATGGGCAAGCTCCCCTATTACCACCTCTTCGGCGGCCGCAGCTTCGAGCCCGCGATCGAGCTCGCGGAGAAGATCAAGGAGATCGCGCCCTTCGAGGTCTCGAAGATCATCTACCAGTCCTCCGGCTCGGAGGCGAACGACACGCAGGTGAAGCTCGCCTGGTATTACAACAACGCGCGCGGCAAGACCGAGAAGAAGAAGATCATCTCCCGCATCCGGGGCTATCACGGGGTCACCATCGTCTCGGCCTCGCTGACGGGCCTGCCCTACAACCACACGAAGTTCGACCTGCCGGTGAGCGGCATCCTCCACGCCGGGACGCCGCATTTCTGGCGCGAGGGGCGGGACGGGGAGAGCGAGGACGAATTCTCCACCCGCCTCGCCGCCGAGCTGGAGGAGCTGATCCTCCGCGAGGGGCCGGACACGGTCGCCGCCTTCATCGCCGAGCCGGTGATGGGCGCCGGCGGCGTCATCACTCCGCCCGCGAGCTATTTCGCGAAGATCGCCGCCGTCACGAAGAAATACGACATGCTCTTCATCGACGACGAGGTGATCTGCGGCTTCGGGCGCACCGGGAACTGGTTCGGCGCCACGACCTTCGGCATGGAGCCCACCTCCATGTCCATGGCCAAGCAGCTGACGGCCGCCTACGCCCCGCTTTCCGCCGTCGCCATCAACCGCGACATGGCGGAGGCCATCGAGGCGCAGTCCGGCGAGGTCGGCACCTTCGGGCACGGCTTCACCTATGGCGGCCACCCGCTCGGCTGCGCCATCGGCGTCAAGACGCTGGAAATCTACCAGCGGCGGGACATCGTGGGCCATGTGCGGAAGCTCGCCCCCGTCTTCCGCGCCCATCTCGACCGTCATGCGGACCATCCGCTCGTCGGCGAGGCGCGGGCCGCGGGGCTGATGGGCGGGCTCGAGCTTTCGCCCGACAAGGCGAGCGCGGCGACGTTCAGGGAGCCCGGCAAGGTCGGCGCCTACCTCATGAACGAGATGCTGAAGCACGGCGTCATCCTCCGCGCGATCGGGGACACGCTGGCCTTCTGCCCGCCGATGGTCATCACCGAGGCGGAGCTGGATGAGCTTTTCGGCCCCCTCGGCGCCGCGTTGGACGCCACGCATGCCTGGGCGAAGGCCGAAGGGCATATGGGCTGATGAAGCACGGGCGCGTAGCCTTCGGGCGGCAGGAGGAGATCATCTTCGGCCGCCCGGCGGCCGAGGCTGCGGCGGAGATCGCGGAACGATACGACGCCGCCCGCGTCTTCGTCATGGCCTCCGGCACGCTGAACCGGGAGACGAAGGTGGTGAGCGACATCGTCGCCGCGCTCGGCCCCCGCTTCGCCGCGCTCTTCGACGCCATGCCCGCGCATACCCCCCGCGGCGCTTGCCTCGCGGCGGCGGCGATGGCGCGGGAGGCTGGGGCGGACCTCATACTCACAATCGGCGGCGGCTCGGTGACGGACGGGGCGAAGGCCGTCTCCCTCCTCCTCGCCAACGACATCAGCGACGCGGCGGGGATGGACGCGCTCCGCGCCCCGAACCCGGTGAAGCCGCCCGTCGTCCGTCAGGTCTCCGTCCCCACCACGCTCTCGGCGGGCGAGTTCTCCGCCCTCTGCGGGGTGACGGACGAGCGGACGAAGGCGAAGGAGCTTTTCACCCATCCCCTCGTCATCCCCCGCGCCGTGATCCTCGACCCGGCGGCGACGGTTCCGACCCCGGAATGGCTGTTCCTCTCGACCGGCGTGAGGGCGGTGGACCATTGCGCGGAGGGCGTCGCCAGCCTTGAGGGGCACGCTTACGGCGACGCGCAGGGGACAAAGGGCCTCGCCCTTCTCGCCTCGGGCCTCGCCCGGGTGAAGGCGGATGGCGGTGATCTCGAAGCGCGGCTCGACTGCCTGATGGGCGCCTGGCTCTCCATGGGCCCGCTCGCCAGCGGCGTGCCGATGGGGGCGAGCCACGGGATCGGCTATGTCCTCGGCGCGCGGCACGGCGTGCCGCACGGCCACACCTCCTGCGTCATGCTCCCCGCCGTGATGGAATGGAACCGCCCGGCGAACCGGGAGCGGCAGGCGCTCGTCGCCGAGGCGATGGGAAGGCGGGACGGCGACGCGGCTTCGGCCCTCGCCGAGCTGATCGAGGGGATCGGAATGCCCCGCACCCTCGCCGCCGTCGGCGTCACGGAGGCGGACTGGTCAGGGATTGCCGATGGCGCGATGAAAACCCCCTGGGTCCCCCGCAACCCGCGGCGGATCGAGGGGCCGGCGGCGGTGATGGAGATCCTGCGGCTGGCGGCGTAAGCCGCCCGCCCCCTCACATCTTCCGTTCCACCATCATCTTCTTGATCTCCGCGATGGCCTTGGCCGGGTTCAGGCCCTTCGGGCAGGTCTTCGCGCAGTTCATGATCGTGTGGCAGCGGTAGAGGCGGAACGGGTCCTCCAGGAAGTCGAGCCGCTCGCCTGTCGCCTCGTCGCGGCTGTCGATCAGCCAGCGATAGGCGTGGAGCAGCGCGGCGGGGCCGAGATAGCGGTCGCCGTTCCACCAGTAGGAGGGGCAGGAGGTGGAGCAGGAGGCGCACATCACGCATTCATAGAGGCCGTCGAGCTTCTTCCGGTCCTCGATGGACTGGCGCCATTCCTTCTGCGGCCGGTTCGTCGCCGTCTCCAGCCAGGGCATGATGGAGGCGTGCTGGGCGTAGAAATGCGTGAGGTCGGGGATCAGGTCCCGCACCACTTCCATATGGGGGAGGGGGTAGATCTTCACGTCGCCCTTGATCTCGTCCATGCCGTAGATGCAGGCGAGCGTGTTGATCCCGTCGATGTTCATGGCGCAGGAGCCGCAGATGCCCTCCCGGCAGGAGCGGCGGAAGGCCAGCGTCGGGTCGATCTCGTTCTTGATCTTGATGAGCGCGTCGAGAACCATGGGGCCGCACGTGTCCATGTCGACGAAATAGGTGTCGATCCGCGGCAGCTCCCCGCTCTCCTCGTTCCAGCGGTAGATTCGGAAGGTGCGGACATTCTTCGCGCCCTCCGGCTTCGGCCAGGTCTTGCCCTTGGTGATCTTGGAGTTTTTCGGCAGCGCGAATTCGACCATGTCGTCCCTGACCCTTCTCTGCTGGACGCCCTGATATAGCAGGCGCCGGGCGGTCAGCCCACAAGCTCCCTCGCCTTGGCGGAGATTTCCGCGGCGCGGGCGCGGAAAGAATGCCGCGCATTCACTTCTTTTGCAAAGGCCCTTCGCGCCGCGCGCCGCTCTTCCCCCTCCGCGAGCGCGGCTTCCACGGCGGCGGGGAAGTCCTCCGCCCGCTCCCAGGCGTGAATCCAGGGCTGCAGGTCCTCCGGCGTTCCCGGCACGGCGTCGGAGACGAGCGGCGCGCCCGCCGCCAGCACGTCGAACACGCGGTTGGAGGGGAAGCCGGCCAGCCGCATGTCCCGCCATGTGTCGTTCAGCACGGCGCGGGCGCCGGCGTAATGCCGCCCGAGCTCGGCGTTCGGGATGAAGGCGCCCTTCAGGAGCCGGGCGTGGAGGGCATGCTCCGCCCACCCCGAACCCCAGAGCGAGACGTCGAACCCCGCCGCGGCGGCGAGGTCGAGCGCGGGGCGCCCGCCGCGGCGGTTGTTGCCGACATAGAGGAGGCCGGATTGGATCGGCTCCACATCCGGGTTCATGATCGCCGGGTCATGCGCCTGGAAGAGCGTGCTCACGCGCTCTCCGATCAGCTTCCGGAGCTTGCGCTTGTGCTTCACCGAGGCGGTGAAGACGTGATCATAGGGCTCCAGCTCCTCCGGCCGGACATTGCCGGGATGGGAGATGATCCACATCAGCGAGACGAGCCCGGGGCGCGGCCTGTAGCCGCCGAAACCGCGGAGGACGAGCGCGACATCTCCCTCCCGCGAATCGTGGTCCCAGAGATCGCGCGTCTCCACCGCGACGTCATGGCCGAGGCCGCGGAGCGCCTCCGCGAGCGAGAGGGCGAAGAAATAGTCCCCCCACCGGCGCGCGCGGGCGAGGTTCAGCGGCGCGATCTTGATGCGGATGCGCAGCGCGCCCTCATTCACCGGGCGCGCCCGCGATGAACGCCGCCGCGCTCGCCCAGGCGAAGCTCGAATAGAAGCGGGCGGGGCCGTAGCCCTCGATCGTCACGTCGCGGAGCGAGGCTTCGAGCTCCGGCGCGGCGGCGGCGAGGATGCGGCTCTCCGGGTCGAGATTGTGGATGACGACGAGCCCCGTCGGCGCCGCGTCGAACACCTCGATGGAGAGGTCGGGCCGCAATTCCTGCAGGATCGGCACGAGCTTCCAGACATCGCCGGTCCAGGCCCGCGTGCGCCCCCGCTCCCGCGCCGCCATCGCCGCGTCGTAGGGGCAGCAATCGTGGAGGGCGATGACGCCGCCGGGCTCCATCCGCGCCTCGGCGTTCATGAAGTCCCGCAGGAGGAACTCGAAGAGATGCATCCCGTCGAGAAAGGCGAAGCCGGGCTTGCGGCCCGTCGCCTCGAGAAAGCCCGAGGCGAAGAACTCGTCTGAGGTCATCTGGAAGAGATGGCCCTGCCGCCCCGGAAAGGTCAGCAGCCGCTTGAGGTTGAACGTCGGATCGACGGCGATGAAATCCCCGCGCGCGAGCGCGAGCGAATTGCCGGTGCGTGACCCTATCTCGAGATAGAGATCGGGGGCGAGGCTGCGGTGAAGCGCGGAGAGGAGGTCGAAATACGAGGGGCCAGAGGCCCGCTGGAACCCTTCGTCTCCGCCCTCCATCGCCTCGCCCCGCGCCTTCGCGACGCCCCTGCCCGGAGGCGGGGCGCCGGCTCCTTCAGTAGACGCGCGCCTTCGGCGCGATCTTCTTAAGGTCGATGCCGCCCTCCGCCTCTGTCGTCAGCGGGTCGACATGGACGGGGCGGTAGGAGAGCGTCACCTTGCCGGTCGCCTCGTCCACATGCGCGATTGTGTGCTTGCGCCAGTTTTCATCGTCCCGCTTCGGGAAGTCCTCATGCGCGTGGGCGCCCCGGCTCTCCTGCCGCGCCTCGGCGCCGTAGACGGTCGCCATGGCGTTGGGGAGGAGGTTGCCGAGCTCCAGCGTCTCCATGAGGTCGGTGTTCCAGATCAGCGTCCTGTCCGTCACCTTGATGTCGGAGAACTTGGAATAGACGGCGTCCATCGCCTCGCAGCCCTCCTTCAGCGTCTTGGAGGTGCGGAAGACGGCGGCGTCCCGCTGCATGGTGCGCTGCATTTCGAGCCGCAGCTCCGCCGTCGGCACGGCGCCGTTCGCGTTCCGCGCCGCGTCGAACCGCTCGACGGCGCGCTCGACCGAGGCCTTGTTGAGCGGGCGGTTGGGCTCGTCCGGGTTCACGATCTTGCCGGCGCGGATCGCCGCGGCGCGGCCGAAGACGACGAGGTCGATCAGCGAGTTGGAGCCGAGCCGGTTCGCGCCGTGGACGGAAGCGCAGCCCGCTTCCCCCACCGCCATCAGGCCGGGCTGCAGCCGGTCCGGATCGTCAGCGGTCGGGTTCAGCGCCTCGCCCCAGTAGTTCGTGGGAATGCCGCCCATGTTGTAATGGACGGTCGGGAGCACGGGGATCGGCTCCTTGTTCACGTCCACCCCGGCGAAGATCTTCGCGCTCTCCGAAATGCCGGGCAACCGCAGCGCCAGCGTCTCGGGCGGCAGGTGGTTGAGGTAGAGATGGATATGGTCCTTGTCGGGGCCGACGCCGCGCCCCTCCCGGATCTCGATGGTCATGCAGCGCGAGACGACGTCGCGGCTCGCGAGGTCCTTCGCCGAGGGGGCGTAGCGCTCCATGAAGCGCTCGCCCTCCGAATTCACGAGATAGCCGCCCTCGCCGCGCGCGCCCTCGGTGATGAGGCAGCCCGAGCCGAAGATGCCGGTCGGGTGAAACTGCACGAACTCCATGTCCTGCAGCGGCAGCCCGGCGCGGGCGACCATGCCGTTCCCGTCTCCCGTGCAGGTATGGGCGGAGGTGGCGGAGAAATAGGCGCGGCCATAGCCGCCCGTCGCCAGCACGACCATCTTCGCGTTGAAGCGGTGCAGCGTGCCGTCGTCCAGCTTCCACGCGACGACGCCCTGGCAGACGCCATCCTCCGTCATGATGAGGTCGAGCGCGAAATACTCGATGTAGAACTCGGCGTTGTTCTTCAGGCTCTGGCCATAGAGCGTGTGGAGGATGGCGTGGCCCGTCCGGTCCGCCGCGGCGCAGGTGCGCTGCACGGGCGGGCCGTCCCCGAACTCCGTCATGTGGCCGCCGAAGGGCCGCTGGTAGATGCGCCCGTCCTCGGTGCGGGAGAAGGGCACGCCGTAATGCTCGAGCTCATAGACCGCCTTCGGCGCCTCGCGCGCGAGATATTCCATCGCGTCGGTGTCGCCGAGCCAGTCCGACCCCTTCACCGTGTCGAAGAGATGCCACTGCCAGTGGTCCGGCCCCATGTTGGAGAGCGAGGCGGCGATGCCGCCTTGCGCCGCGACGGTGTGGGAGCGGGTGGGGAAGACCTTCGTGATGCAGGCCGTGCGGAGCCCCTGCTCCGCCATGCCGAGCGTCGCGCGGAGGCCGGCGCCCCCGGCGCCGACGACGACGACGTCGTATTCATGATCGGTGAATTCGTAAGCGGCCATGGGTCAGGTCCTTCGATATCCGGCGCGGCTCAGGCCGCGAAGGCGATCCGCGCCACGGCGAAGAGGCCGCCGAAGGCGAAGAGCGCGCAGAAGAGCATGTTGAGGATCAGCGCAACCGTGCGCGCCCCTCCGTGGACATAGTCCTCGATCACCACCTGCAAGCCGAGGCGGAGGTGGTTGAAGGCGACGAGGATGAAGAGCCCGGCGACGATGGCGTGGAACGGATGCCCGTAGAGCGCCAGCGCGGCCTCATGCCCGTCGCCCAGCGCCTGCGCGAAGGGGACGATGAAGAGAAGCCCGAGCGGGACGAGGGCGATGGCCGTCATCCGCTGGCTCCACCAGTGATGCGTCCCCTCCTTGGCGGAGCCGAGGCCGTGGGCGCGGGCGCGGTCGGTCAGAAAGCTCATGGCGGGCCTCAGAACGCAATAACGAGGAGGATGACGGTCAGAACCGCCGTTCCGGCCAGCACGGCCATGCCGGAGGCGGTGACCTGCCCCATCTCGAAGCCGTTGCCGATATCCCACCACATGTGCCGGATGCCGTTCAGCAGGTGATAGAAGAACGCCGCCGCCGAGCCGGTCAGGATGAGCGCGCCGAGCCAGCTCGTCAGCAAGCCGTCCACCAGCGCGAAGTATTCCGGCCCCGTCGCCGCCGCCAGCAGCCACCAGACGACGAGCGCCATGGAGACGGCCATCGCCACCCCGGTCGCCCGGTGGATGATGGAGAGGATCGAGGTGACTTGCGGGCGATAGATCGTCAGGTGCGGCGAAAGCGGGCGCTTTCCCCTCGTGGTGCTGGCCATGTCGGCTCCCCCTTGACTGCGCGCCGGTTCACGTCCGGCTTCGCCAGAGATGCGGCTTGGCGCACGATACTCCCATTCGCCGCCAGCGCAAATGCGCGATGCCGCGAATGCGCGCCCATTCCCCCCGGCGGCGCCCGCTACCGCGCGAGACGCCGCCGCAGCGCGAGCAGCGCAGGAACAAGCCACAGAAGGATCGTGACGACGCCGAGCGTCGCCGCGATGGGGCGGGAGAAGAAGCCCATAAGGTCCCCGTCCGCCTTGATCATGGAGGACATGAAATTGTCCTCCAGCATCGCGCCGAGCACGATGCCGAGGATCGCGGGGGCGACCGGAAAGCCGTTCTCCTCCATCACGAAGGCGAGAAGGCCGAAGACGAGCATCACCGTGATGCCGAAGACGGTGTTGTTGATCGCGAAGGCGCCGACCATGCAGAACATCAGGATGACCGGCATGAGAAGCTGCGACGGGATCGAGACGATCCGGCGCGAGAACTTGATCGCGGCGTAGCCGAGCGGCAGCAGCGCCAGATTGGCGAGGAAGAACGCCATGAAGACGGCGTAGATCAGCTCCGGCGTGTTGATGAACACCATCGGCCCCGGATTCATCCCCTTCATGTAGAGCACGCCGATCACGATGGCGGTGATCGAGTCGCCCGGAATGCCGAAGACGGTGGCCGGCACCCAGGCGCCGGCGAGGCTGGCGTTGTTGGCGGCGCCGGCGTCCGTCAGCCCCTCCGGGTGGCCCGTGCCGAACTTCTCCGGCTCCTTCGAGAGCTTCTTGGAGATCGCGAAGCTGATCCAGGCCGCGATGTCCGCCCCCGCGCCCGGCAGCACGCCGACGATGGCGCCGATTCCTGAGCCGCGGGCGATGTTCACGCGGTATTTCTTGAGGATCGGCCCGATCCCGCGGAACACGCCATCGCGCGAGGCGGGGATCGCCGCCGCGTCGCTTTTCTTCGTCGTGAAGAAGCGAAGGAGCTCCGAGATCGCGAACATGCCGATCATGGCGGGGATGAAGCTCACCCCGCCCATCAGCTCCACGCTGCCAAAGGTGAAGCGCGGATGACCGGCGGTGATGTCGATTCCGATCGTCGCGACGAAGAGGCCGATCAGGAGCGAGACGAAGCCCTTCAGCGTCGATCCGGTGGAGATCACCACGGCGCAGGAGAGGCCGAGGCAGGCGAGCCAGAAATATTCGAAGGAGGAGAACTGGATCGCGAATTCCGCGAGGCTCGGCGCCGTCAGCGAGAGGACGACGGAACCCGTCAGCCCGCCGATCACGGCGCAGACGAGCCCGATGCCGAGCGCCCGCTCCCCCTGGCCCTTCCGCATCATCGCATAGGCTTCGTCGCAATAGGCGGCGGAGGCGGGCGTGCCGGGGATGCGGAGGAGCGCGCCGGGAATATCGCCGGCGAAGATCGCCATGGCGACGGCGGCGACGATGACGGAAATCGCCGGGACCGGGTCCATGAAGAAGGTGAAGGGGATCAGGAGCGCGGTCGCCATCGTCGCCGTCAGCCCCGGAATCGCGCCGACGAAAAGCCCGAAGAGCGAGGCGAGGAGCATCACGCCGAGTGTCGAGGGCTCGGTGATGAGCCAGAAGGCCTTCTCGATGGGGTCCATGTTCGCCCCCTACCAGGCCACGGGCAGCAGCAGGCCCCAGGGCAGGGGCACCAGCAGCAGCTTGGCGAAGATCGTGTGGATCACCAGCGTCGCCGCCGCCGCCGTCGCGACCCCGGCGAGCGGCGAGGCGCCGAGCCGGACCGTGAGCACGGCGAGGATGACGAAGGAGAGCGGGATGAACCCGATGAAATTCGCGAAGAGGATATAGGCGAGCACGCCCGCGACGAGCAGCGCCACGTTCGTCCGCATCCGCCTGTCCCGCGCCCAGGGGCCGAGGAGCACGAGCCGCCCCTCCCGCCGCGCCGCCCAGCCCTTGCCGATCAGGATCGCGCCGCAAAGCATGAGGCCCGAGGCGATGATCGTGGGGAAGAGGTCCGGTCCGTAATCCTGCCCGTGAAGGCGCGGAAAGGTCTGCGCGTGGAGGATCACGGCGATGGCGAAGAGAATGAGGATCGCGCCGGTCACGGCGTCGTTCATGCGCATGGGAGCGGCCCCGGAAAGGGGCGGCGGCGGGAGGCCCGCCGCCGCCGGATCGTCACTTCGCGAGGCCGACCGCGGCCATCACCTCGCCGAGGGCGACGTTGCTGTCCGCCATCCACTTCCCGAACTCGTCGCCCGGCGCCCAGACGAGGCCGAAGCCGCGGCCCTTCATGAAGTCCTGGAACTCGGCGGAGTTGTAGACCGTCTCCATCGCCGCCGTCAGCTTCTCCCGCGCATCGTCCGGAATGCCGGCGGGGGCCGCGATGCCGCGCCAGGCGGACATCTTCCAGTCCACGCCCGCGGCCTCCTTCAGCGTCGGCACATCGGGGAAGGCGCCGAGGCGCTCGTCATCCATCACCGCGAGGCTCTTGACCTTGCCCGCCTCGATCAGCGCGGCGGCCTCGACGACCGAGCAGGTCACGATGTCGACGCCGCCGGCGACAAGCTCCTGGAGGCCCGGCGCGGCGCCCTGGCTCGGCACCCAGGGCGCGGCGTCCGGCGCGATGCCGGCCGTGTTCAGCATCCCCGCGATGGAGAGGTGCCAGATGCCGCCCTGACCGGTGCCGGAGGCCTTGTGCGCGCCGGGATTGGCCTTGATGCCCTCCAGCATGTCGGAAACCGTGTTCCACTCGCTGTCCGCCCGCACCTGAACGCCCGCGGCGTCATAATTGTAGAGCGCGATGGGCGTGTAGGCCTCCCAGGTCAGGTCGGTGAGCCCGGCCCAGTGCATCATCCCGATCTCGACCGTCACGGTGCCGATCGTGTAGCCGTCCGGCTCCGCCGTCGCGATGGCGCTGTGGCCGACGACGCCGCTGCCGCCGGTGCGGTTCACGACGTTGACGGGCTGGCCCAGCTCCTTCTCCAGCAGGGAGGCGATCATCCGCCCCGTCGCGTCCGTGCCGCCGCCCGCGCCCCAGGGCACGATCAGCGTGATCGGCCGCTCGGGATAATCGGCGAGCGCGGGAAGGGCGGCGAAGGCGGCGAGCGCGGCGGCGGCGGCCGCGCCGAGATGGCGACGTGTCAGCATGGACTGGCTCCTATCGAACGTTTCTCCGGCGCGCCCGCTCTCAGGGCCGGCTGCGCTCGCCCGGATCATGGGTCAGCTTGTCTGACGTTGCAACAGGAACCGGAGGCCGGTCAGAGCGGGTGGAAGGCCCAGAAATCGAGGTCGAGCAGCACGCCCTCGGCATAGGCGCCCGCCTCATCCCTCAGCCGCATCGCCTCGTCCCGCCCCTTCGTCGCGACGAGCCGGAGCCGGATCGCGCCGACGCCGGGCGCGGCCGTCTCGCCCGTCTCCAGCACTTCGGACCAGGCGTAGATCGTGTCCCCCGCATGGGCGGGGGCGACATGGGCGCCCGCGTTGATCGCGGCGATTGGCTGCGCGTTCTGGAGCCCGTTGAAGGAGAGCGCGCGCGCGAGGCTGATGACATGCCCGCCATAGATCAGCCGCTTCAGCCCGCCCCGCGCCTCGGTGTTGAAATGCACCTTGGCGGTGTTCTGCCAGAGGCGCGTCGCCATCATGTGCTCCGCCTCCTCCAGCGTCGCGCCGTCCACATGGTCGATCCGCTCGCCTGCGGCGTAGTCGGAAAGCCGGTGCCGCGCCCCGGCGGCGGCGAAGTCGTAGGCGGAGAAGTCGAGACCTTCGGGAACGATCAGGTCCGCCGCCGCCAGCGCCGGCTTCAGCGAGGGAACGACCGTCTCCGGCGCCGCCGCCGCTTCGTCCCGCTTCCGCACCATCACCCAGCGCGCCCAGTCGATCACCGTCTCCCCGCGCTGGTTCCGCGCCGTGGAGCGGACCCAGACGACGCCGGTCTTCCCGTTCGAGTTCTCCTTGAGCCCGATCACCTCGGAGGCGGCGGAGATCGTGTCCCCCGGCCGCACCGGCCGGTGAAAGCGCAGCTCCGCATAGCCGAGATTGGCGACGGCGTTGAGGGAGACGTCGGGCACCGTCTTGCCGAAGGCGACATGGAAGCCGATCAGCTCCTCGACCGGCCAGGGCGCGAGCCCGCTTGCCGCGGCGAAGGGCGCGGAGGAGGCGAGGGCGAAACGCGAAGGATAAAGCGCCTGATAGAGCGCCCGGTCTCCCTCCGTGATCGTCCGGGGCGTCGCGTGGGCGATGACCTGCCCGACCCGGAAATCCTCGAAGAACCGCCCCGCATCCGTCTTGTGCATCGCACTCTCCATGTTGCGGATGCGAAGATAGAGGGGAGGGCGGCCAGGGGGCAAGGCGGGGCGGGTGTTTTCGCTGGGTTTTTGCACCGGCGCCGAGGCCAGTGGCCGTGCTGCCGCGCTCGGGTTCTTTTAAGATCCTTCCGTGAACGGAAATGCAAACGACTCAGTCTGAGAGCGAACGAAAATATGCGCCCTTGACATTAGGTTAGGGCCGGTATCGGTGGTTAGCTGAAGCAGTGCCGCAGCGAGACAAATGATGCCTACTTTTTTTGCCGATAGACTATTGGGTATGGGTGGGCCGCCATATGGTGATTGGCCACATGTTGAAGCCTTTGGAGTTCATTATTTGTTTGTGCCCGAAGGACAAGCGATAAATATAGATGTGCGCTTTAGCCAAGATGACTTTGTAGGCATTTTGCCATCTGCGCTTGGCCCCAATGAAGAGGCCATAGCCGTCCCGAGCAACATCAGGTTCGTTGAAGGCGGTCGAAGTCTGGCTCCGAAACTCTTCCTCCTCGAAGGTGGCGTGCTGGATGTCGGGGACTATGTGAACGCTCTGCGCGGGTCCGACGCCTGGAAAGAAGGCGCATATTCTGAAGCGTCGATCAGTTTCGAGACCTTGGTTGATGTCAGCGGCGAATTTTTGACACGGCCACTGGTGATCGCGGCCGCCGAGGACGATCATATCGGCTCGACGGCGATCTATGGAAATATAGTTATGGATGTCACGGTTGTTCGCCGAGAAAAAATATCTGATATTGTCACAGAATTTAGGGGATCCGAAGTATTTTATGACGGAATCTCAGTGCCATTAGAAATTACGATTTTAGATAATGACCTTTGGTCAAAATTCAGACTGGAAGAGGCGCGGGCGGCGCGCATTCTTGAGTTTGAAACGATAGCGGCCCTGCGAGACGCGAACTTCAATCTATTGACCGACCTTGGGGAACAGCTCGATGACCAAACATTGCAGGTTGACGATGCGGCTTGGGATTTTGCGACCGACGCTATCGGCGTCGCGATCGATCTTGCATCGGTTGCGTTCGCTTCTTCGAAGGCAGCGTCGAAGCTTTTGAGTCAGGGCGCAGAGGCGAGTGGGGTCCTGCTCGATCTGGGAACGATACTGACAGCTGAGCGCGGCGATGCGGCCGAGGTCGTCCAGAGCATAGCTGGTCTTGAAGCGGCGAAGTTCGAGCTGTTGGCCGAGTCAGTGGACGATTTGGGCGCGAAGACGTTTGCTCGCTCTCTCGCCGGGCTTGTTGGTATTGCTGGCGTAGTGGAGGCGGTGCGTTCGCTGAGAGAGTTGAACGAAGCTGCGCGTGTCACCAGTGAGCTACGGGAAGAATTTGACCGTGTGTACGGTAGTTATCTTGAATTTGTGGACTCAAGTCGCGAGATTGATAATCAACTATTGGATTTCAATCGATATTACCAAACGGGCGTGACGGAAGGCTATCACAGGCTCATAAAATCGGAACTGCCTGACTCCCGCCAGAATATATTGCTGGATGGGAACGGATCGATCCCGGACGATTTTCGCGGGCCTGATGGTCCGCCCCCGGCTTCGGAGGAGCCGCCGTTGCCTTCGGGGCCGGCTCCCGTCGAGCCGCCCGTCACCCCACCGCCAGTCGAGCCGTCCGTCACCCCACCGCCGGTCGAGCCGCCCGCCACTCCTCCCTCGACTCAGCCACCTGTTGCGCCGCCGACCACGCCTCCCGCGTCCCCGCCAACGGGTCCGACACAGGGGAGCGATGCCATGTCCGGCACTGGTGGGCCGGATCGCATGTCGGCCCTTTCCGGCGATGACACAATGCGCGGCCTCGGCGGCGACGACACCCTTCTCGGCCAGGCGGGGCAGGATGTCCTCCGCGGCGGCGGCGGCGACGACAGCCTCGTGGGCGGCGGCGGGGCCGACCGGCTCTTCGGGCAGGGCGCGGACGACACGCTGAAGGGCGGCGGCGCGGCGGACTTCCTGAAAGGCGGCGGCGGGGCCGACCGCCTTGTCGGCGGCGGCGGAGCGGACACGATCGAGGGCGGCAAGGGCGCCGACACGATGAAGGGCGGCGGCGGGGCGGACACGTTCCGCTTCGCGCCCGGCGACGGGGCGGACGTGATCCAACGCTTTCAGCAAGGCGCGGATCGGATCGACTTCAAGCGCGGAGTTTCAGGCCTTGACGAGCTCAGGATCGAGCAGCAGGGGGACGACGTGCTCGTCTCCTACAACCGCGGCTCGATCCTTTTCGAGAACCAGAACGCCGCGGCGTTCGGGGAGGACGACTTCATCTTCTGACGACTCAGGACGGGAGGGCGGAAGCGCCGAGGCCGCCGCCTCTCCTGGTCGCCGTCGCGCCTCGACCGCGCTAGGCGGCCCCGACTCGGGCCTGTAAGAGGCGCGGGCCTTGCACGATTGCACTTGGTGGCGATCGGTTTCGATGCGACCTTCTCCGTATTCGAAGCAGCCGGCGTTGGCGACGGGCCTTTCCGCCGCGCCTGCCCCGAACGTGGCGAAAGGGCGTCAGGTGCTTGTGATCCAGCTTGCCGACCTTGACGGTCAGAACGGATTCCGGCTCGACGGCGTCGATTCCGGAGACCGGAGCGGCTACGCCTTCGCTCCGGCCGGGGATGTGAACGGCGACGGAATCGATGACCTGATCGTAGGCGTGAGCCGCGCCGACGGCTATCTGGTCGCCTCGGGCGTCTCCTATGTCATCTTCGGGCGCGCGGGCGGCGGCTTCGCCGCAAGCGTCAACCTCGGCGCGCTGACCGCGTCGGAAGGCTTCGGCATCGAAGGCGCGCAGGGGGCGGATTACAGCGGGAACTCGGTCGCCGGGCTCGGCGACGTGAACGGCGACGGGATCGACGATCTCATTGTCGGGGCGGGTCGGGCTGACGTGAACGGCGTCAATTCCGGCGCCTCCTACGTCGTCTTCGGGCGGTCTGGCGGCGGCTTTGGAGAGACCGTCAGTCTCAGGGATCTGCTCACAAGCGAAGGCTTCCGCCTTGATGGCCCCGGGGCGACTGTCCAGGCCGGATTTTCCGTATCGGGCGCGGGGGACGTAAACGGGGACGGAGTCGCGGACATCATCGTCGGCGCCCCCTATGCGAGCCCGAACGGATCGCTCTCCGGCTCGTCCTTCGTCGTCTTCGGCCGGGCGGGCGGAGGCTTCGGCGAAAGCGTCAATCTCGGCCTGCTGACCGCCGCCGAGGGCTTCCGCATCGACGGCCTCTCGGCGGAGGACCGGAGCGGCTACGCGGTCGCCGCGGCAGGGGACGTGAACGGGGACGGGGTCGACGACATCCTCGTCTCGGCCCCGAGGGCGAATCCGAAAGGGTTCGAAGCCGGCTCGACCTATGTCGTCTTCGGGCGGGACGGGGGCGGCTTCGGGCAGAGCGTGGCGCTCTCCGCGCTGGATGGGGCCGACGGCTTCCGCCTCGACGGCCTCGCGCCGGGGGACGCCAGCGGCCGCTCCGTCGCCGGGCTCGGCGACGTGAACGGGGACGGGGTGGACGACATCATCGTCGGCGCCCCCTTCACCGATCCGGCTGACGACCCGAACGGGCTCGACTCCGGCTCCTCCTACGTCATCTTCGGCCGGGCGGGCGGCGGCTTCGCCCCCACGCTCGACCTCGCCGCGCTGGACGGGGCGAACGGCTTCCGGATCGACGGCGCGGCGTCGAGGGACCGGAGCGGCTTCTCCGTCGCCGGCGCGGGGGACGTGAACGGGGACGGGATCGCGGACATCCTCGTCTCCGCCTTCACCGCCAGCCCGAACGGACCCTATTCCGGCTCCACCTATGTCGTCTTCGGGCGGGCGGAGGGCGGCTTCGCCCCGGTTCTCGACCTCGGCGCGCTGACCGCAGCGGAGGGCTTCCGCCTCGACGGCGTCGCGCGGGAGGACCAGACCGGCCGCTTCGTCTCCGGGGCGGGGGACCTGAACGGGGACGGGATCGACGATCTGATCGTCGGCGCCCCCTTGGCCGACCCGGGTGTGAGCGAAGCCGGCTCCAGCTACGTCGTCTTCGGCTTCCGCGCCATCGACGGGGGCGCGAACCGCATCTCGGGCTCCGCCCTGGCGGAGCAGTTCGACGGCCTCGGCGGGGACGACACGATCTTCGGCCTCGGCGGGAACGACACGCTGATCGGCGGCGCCGGGAACGACCGGCTGGAAGGCGGGCCCGGTGCGAACGTCATCGACGGCGGGACAGGCCTCGACACCGCCGTCTTCGCCGGCGCGCTCTCCGCCTATGCGCTCGCGCGCGACGGCGGGACAGTGACGATCTCCCGCGCGGGGGAAAGCCACACGATCACAAATGTGGAGAGTTTCCTCTTCGCGGACGGCGCGCGGAGCCTCGCCCAGCTCTTTCCGGTCGTGGAGCCTCCCGTCACGGAGCCACCCGTCACGCCGCCGGTGACGCCTCCCGTCACGCCGCCGGTGACCCCACCAGTCACGCCCCCGGTCACGCCGCCTGTGACGCCTCCCGTCACGACGCCTGTGACGCCTCCCGTCACGCCGCCGGTGACGCCTCCCGACACGCCGCCGGTGAACCCTCCCCTCACGCCGCCGGTGACGCCCCCGGTCACGCCGCCGGTGACCCCTCCCCTCACGCCCCCGGTGACGCCCCCCGACACGCCGCCGGCGACCTCTCCGGTCACGCCGCCGACGGCGCCGCCGGCCGGCCCCACGCCGGGCGACGACAACCTGAGTGGGACGGGCGGGCCGGACCGGATCGCCGCGCTGGCCGGGGACGACACGGTCCGGGGCCGCGGCGGCGACGACACCCTGCTCGGCCAGGCGGGGGAGGACATTCTCCGCGGCGGCGGGGGCGACGACAGCCTCGTCGGCGGCGGCGGCGCGGACAGGCTCTTCGGCCAGGGCGCGGACGACACGCTGAAGGGCGGCGGCGCAGGCGATTTCCTGAAGGGCGGCGGCGGCGCGGACCGGGTCATCGGCGGCGGCGGCGACGACACGATAGAGGGGAACAAGGGCGACGACACGCTGATCGGCGGCGCCGGGGCGGACCTCTTCCGCTTCGCGCCCGGCGACGGCGACGATGTGATCCGGCGCTTCCAGCAGGGGGCCGATCAGGTCGAGTTCAAGCGCGGGGTTTCCGGCTTCGACGATCTCCGGATCGAGCAGCAGGGCAACGACGTGCTCGTCTCCTACACCCGCGGCTCGATCCTCTTCGAGAACCAGAACGCCGGAGCGTTCGGGGAGGATGATTTCATTTTCTGACGCCGGTCAGAGCGCGCCGAGCCGCCCTTCGCGCCGTGTTCAAATGCAATTGGTGAAATGGAGGTTTGCGTTTACGCATCGGTAACCACTTGGAGGGGGCTCCGATGCTTGAAGCGACGACACTTGGCGATCTCGATCCGGCGACAGGGTTCCGGATCGACGGCGAGTTCACCCTTTCGCGCACCGGCGCGGCCGTCGCCGTCGGGGATGTGAACGGGGACGGGTTCGCGGACTTCATCGTCGGCGCCCCGCAATCGACGACCGCGGACCCTTCCGGCGGCAAGGTCCATGTGATCTTCGGAACCGCCTCCGGCCTCCCCGCCGCGACGGAGGTCGCCGCGCTGGACGGCGTGAACGGCTTCACCCTCGTCGGCGAGGCCGAGGACGACCAGGCGGGCTTCTCCCTCGCGGTCGGCGACGTGAACGGCGACGGGATCGACGACGTCGTGGTCGGCGCCCGCTACGCAGCCGCGAACGGCGCGTCCGCCGGCGCGGCCTATGTGGTCTTCGGCAAGACAGGCGCCTTCGGGGCGGAGGTCTCGCTGTCGTCCCTCACTGGCGACAACGGCTTCCGCTTCCTCGGCGGCGCGGGGGACGTCGCGGGCTGGTCCGTCGCGGCGGGCGACGTGAACGGGGACGGGATCGATGATGTGCTGGTCGGCGCGTGGGGCGATAGCTTCAGCGGCTCCGGCTACGAGAACGCCGGCGCCGTCCATGTGATCTTCGGAACGCGGGACGGCTTCTATGCAAGCTCCGACGCCGGCGATCTCAACGGCGGGAACGGCTTCACGCTCTTCGGCCAGACCGCGAACGGCTTGATCGGCTATTCGGTCTCCGTCGCCGGAGACGTCAACGGCGACGGGATCGAAGACATCGTGATCGGCGCGCCGGGCTTCGATTACAACGGACCCATGCCGGGCTCCGCCTTCGTCGTCTTCGGCGCCGCCGCAGGCCCCGCGTCGCCTCGCCCGGCCGCCAGCATCCTCTCCTCGTTCTTCGTGGAAGGAACGCAGGCGTTCCGGATCGGCGGGTCGGAGACGAACGATCTCGCCGGAACTTCCGTTTCCTCGGCGGGGGATGTGAACGGCGACGGCTTCGACGACCTCATCGTGGGCGCGCCGGGCGCGGACGGCTCCACCGGGGCGGCGCATGTGGTTTTCGGGAAGGCGGGCGGCTTCGGCGCGGTCCTCGATCCCTCGACGCTGGACGGGACCAACGGTTTCCGGATCATCGGCGGGGAAGCCTATGACCAGGCGGGGGCCGCGGTCGCCGCCGCGGGCGACGTGAACAATGACGGGTTCGACGACATCCTCGTCTTCGCGCCCGCCGGCGGCCCGGCCGGAACCGGCGTCGGCCCGGGGGCCTCCGTCGACAGGGCCGCGACGTTCCTCGTTTTCGGGAAGGCCGGCGGCTTCGCCGCCGAGATCGATCTCGGCGCGCTCGCCCCCGCCGACGGGCTGAGATTCGACAGCGCGAGCGTTCGGGACAATGCCGGCCAGTCGCTCGCCGCGGCGGGGGACCTGAACGGGGACGGGTTCGAGGACGTCCTGCTCGGCGCGCCCGGCGTCGTCGCCGGGAAGGGCGCGGTCTTCGCCCTCTTCGGCGGCGAGGTCGCGGCTCCGCCGGTGACGCCACCCGTGACGCCTCCGGCGGAGCCGCCCGTCACGCCGCCTGTGACTCCCCCTGTCACGCCGCCTGTGACTCCTCCGGTGACGCCGCCTGTTATGGAGCCGCCCGTCACGCCGCCTGTGACTCCTCCGGTGACGCCGCCGCCGACGCCGCCTGTTATGGAACCGCCCGTCACGCCGCCTGCGACTCCTCCGGTGACGCCGCCGGCGACCGAACCGCCCGTCACGCCGCCGGTGACGCCCCCCGTCACGCCCCCTGTGACCCCGCCTGTCTCGCCGCCGACGACGCCGCCCGCCGGCCCCACGCCGGGCGACGACAACCTGAGCGGGACGGGCGGGCCGGACCGGATCGCCGCGATGGCCGGAAACGATACGGTCAGGGGCCGCGGCGGCGACGACACCCTGCTCGGCCAGGCGGGGGAGGACATTCTCCGCGGCGGCGGGGGCGACGACAGCCTCGTGGGCGGCGGCGGGGCCGACCGGCTCTTCGGCCAGGGCGCGGACGACACGCTGAAAGGCGGCGGCGCGGCGGACTTCCTGAAAGGCGGCGGCGGGGCCGACCGGCTGATCGGCGGCGGCGGCGCGGACACGATCGAGGGCGGCAAGGGCGCCGATACGATGAAGGGCGGCGGCGGGGCGGACACGTTCCGCTTCGCGCCCGGCGACGGCGACGACGTGATACAGCGCTTCCAGCAGGGGGCCGATCAGGTCGAGTTCAAGCGCGGGGTCTCCGGCTTCGACGATCTCCGGATCGAGCAGCAGGGGGAAGACGTGCTCGTGACCTACACGCGCGGCTCGATCCTCTTCGAGAACCAGAACGCCGGAGCGTTCGGGGAGGACGACTTCATCTTCTGACGCGGGTCAGAGCGCGCCGAGCTTCATCTCCGGCGCATATTCCGCATCGACCTCCTTCACCACGGCCTGGCCGCAGCGCATCACGCCGCGGGCGGCGTCGAAGGCGTAGACCGGCCCGCCATGAAGCGACCAGCCGGCGGCGAGCGCCGCCGTGACCTTGTGGCAGAAGGCGGAGGTGTCGTCCTCCGTCAGAAGTCGATAGGCGAGCATCGGCGTCACATCGGGAAGGGGCTGACGCCGAAGAGCCAGCCATGGGCGAAGACGACCACGGCGAAGACGCCGAGCGACAGCAGCGCCGCCTTCGCCTCCGCCCCCCAGCCGCCCCAGCGCGGCGGCGCCCAGCCGGCGGAGCGGCGGTTGATCATCCACATCATGCCGAGCGACCAGAGCAGCATCCCCCCGAAGAGGAGGATCGAGGCGCTGTCCCCGTTCACGAGGAGATGCGAAAGCCCCCAGACGGCGACGCCGGTGAGCATCGGATGGCGCAGCTTCGTCGCGATCCAGGCCTTCGCGCCGCCAACGGCGAAAAGCCAGACGGCGACGAGCATCATCAGATTGTTGAGATGGACGCCCCAGGCTGGCGGGTCGTAGACGGGGACGAAAGCCGCCTGCTGATATCCGATCACCATGAGAACGATCGCCAGCGCCGCGTCGAGCGAGAACACGCCCTTGTAGGGCCCCTCCCCGATCGCGTCGATCAGCCGCTCCCGCACGCCCGGAAGGGCCGAGGGGAGGAAATGGCCCGCGCACCAGAGCGCGAAGCCTGCGGCGAGGATCAGCATGGAGATCTCCTTTCGCGGCGCACGATGCCCTCAGCCCATGTCGGCTTCAAGACGGCGGATCGCCTCGGCCTCGGCCAGCAGGCGCCGCGCCGTCTCGACATGGAGGTTCTCCACGATCCGCCCGTTCACCACCGCGACGCCGCCGCCCTTCGCCACCACGGCCTCATAGGCGGCGAGTTGCGCCCGCGCCTCCTCCAGCGCCGCCTCGGAGGGGCCGAAGACCTCGTTGGCGACGGCGATCTGGTCCGGATGGATCAGCGTCTTGCCGTCGAAACCCATCGCCCGCCCCTGTTCGCATTCGGCGCGGAGGGCGGACTGGTCGCGGAAGGCGTTGCAGACCCCGTCGAGGCAGGCCAGCCCCTCCGCCCGGGCAGCTAGGAGGGCGAGGCCGAGGGCGGGGAGGACGGGCGCGCGGCCCGGAACATGCTCCGCGCGCAATTCCTTCACGAGATCGTTGGTCCCCATCACGAAGCCCGCGAGGCGGGGATGGGCGGCGGCGATGGCCGGGGCGTTCAGCACGCCCTTCGGCGTCTCGATCATCGCCCAGATCGCGATCTCGGGCGCGGAGGCGCTCATCGCCGCGACGGCGACGACCATCGCCGCGCTCTCGACCTTCGGGACGAGGATCGCGTGGGGCCGCGCCGCGGTCGCCGCCGCCACGTCCGCCGGGCCCCATTCGGTGTCGAGCCCGTTGACGCGGATCATCACCTCCCGCGCGCCGAAGCCCGCGCGCATCTCCTCGATCACCAGCCCGCGCGCGGCCTCCTTCTCCTCCGGCGGGGTCGCGTCCTCGAGGTCGAGGATCAGCGCGTCCGCCGGCAGGGTCCGCGCCTTCTCCAGCGCGCGGGCGCGGCTCCCCGGCATGTAGAGGACGGAACGGCGGGGGCGGGGCGTCGCGGGCATGGCGTCTCCTTCGGCTGCGGAAAGGGTTAACGGGGAATCGGGCGGGGCGCAATTTGGGCCGAAAGTCGCGGCGGGGCGGGCTTGCGCGAATCGGCGCGCTGCGGCAGAAAGAGAACAATAGTAGAACATTCAGGGGGCTGCGATGACTCTGGCGGAGGTCGCCGAGGCGCTGGTGAAGGGCTGCCGCGAAGGGCGGGAGCGCGAAGGGCTGAAGGCGCTCTACGCGCCGGACGCCGTCTCGGTCTAGGCGGAGGCGACGCCCGGCGCGGGGCGGGAGACGGCGGGGCTCGCCGGGATCGAGGGCAAGCATGACTGGTGGGACGCGAATTTCGAGGTGACGGGCGGGGAGGTTTCCGGGCCCTATCTCCACGGGCCGGACCGGTTCGCCGTGATCTTCTCGATCGAGGGCCGCCCGAAGGCGGGCGGCGAGCCCTTCTCCATGCAGGAGGTCGCGCTCTACACCGTATCGAGCGGCAGGATCGTGCGGGAGGAGTTCTTCGCCGCGCCTCAGGCCGGATAGATCAGCGCCCGCCGGTAAAGCCGCCATGTCGCATGGCCGAGGAGCGGCAGCGCGACGAGGAGGCCGAGGAAGAACGGCGCGAGCCCGGCCAGCATCAGCGCGGCGGTGACCGCGGCGAAGCCGAGCATCGGCGCCGGGCTCGCGGCGACGGCGCGCACGCTCGTCACCATCGCCGTCACCACGTCCACCTCCCGGTCGAGCAGCATCGGCAGGCCGAAGACGGTGATCGAGAAAAGAAGAAGCGCGAGCAGGAAGCCGACGAGCGCGCCGACGGCGAGCATCGTGAGCCCCGCCGACGTGAGGAAGACGTCAGGGGACGACATGATGTTCGTCATCGCCTTCAGCCCGAGGAAAAGGGCGAAGACGAGATGCGCCGCGTACATCCAGAAGAGGAAGATCATGATGACGACCATGATCATGGAGGGGAGCTGCCTGTCCTTCTGCCGGAAGACGACGCCGAGAACGCCGGCCCAGTCCAGCGCCTCGCCCGCCTCGATCCGGCGGCTCACCTCATAGAGCCCGGTGGCGAAGAACGGCCCGAGCAGCGGAAAGCCGAGCGAGACGGGGATGATGAGCCAGGTCTGCCCCCAGACCTGCAATTGCAGCAGGATGACGAGCCCGCCCAGCACCGTCACCGCGGCGAAGAAGAGCCCGAAGGCCGGCGCGGCGCGGAAATCGCCCCAGCCCTCGACCAGGGCGGCGCGGATGTCCGCGCCCGTCACGGCGTTGATGCGCGGCGGCGGAGAGGCTTCGGGCGCGGCGGCGTCTGTCATGGCGTTTCTCCCGGTTTTCGAGAAACGGTGGCGGCCCGGCGCCGGCTGCGCCTTGATCCAGCGCAAACGAGCGGGCCTGTCCGGGCGCGTGGGGCGCAGCTGAACGCCGTCGCCTCGGCTTTCAGCGCCGATGATAGGTGAGCGCCCGCGCGATCAGCGCGCCGACCGCCGCCGCGTCGACCGTCTCGCCGTCCAGGAAACGAACCGCGCGGGAGCCCTCGATCTCGAAGCCGTCCTCGTGCGCGGCGCGGAATTCGTCGATGAGCGTCGTCCGGCAATGGACATAGAGCGCGAAGCCGCCTTCCTTCGGCGCGCCGAGGCGGATAGTGCTCCCGGCCTTTGTCTCCGGCGTCAGATAGGCCGGCTGCCCCCAGCGCAGCGCCTCCTCGACCTGCCCGACGCCCTCCGTCCGCGCCGCAACGTCGAAGATCAGGCGGCGGAGGGAGAGCAACCCATCCCGCGCGCCCGGCGGGAAGGCGAGGAACGCCGCCTCGACCTCGGGAGAGCCGAAATCTGGCCCCGCGATCACCGCCCGTCCCGCGCCGCGCTCCGCGGATAGGCGCCGAGCACCTTGAGGAAGGAGGTGAAGAAGCGCAGCTCCTCCATCGCGTAGATCACGTTCTGATGCTCGGGGTGCCCCTCGATATCCGCATAGAACTGCGTGGCGGTGAAGGAGCCGTCCACCATGTAGCTTTCCAGCTTCACCATGTTCACGCCGTTCGTGGCGAAGCCGCCCATCGCCTTGTAGAGCGCGGCGGGCACGTTCCGCACCTGGAAGACGAAGCTCGTCATCGCCGGGCCCGCGTTCGGGTCCGCCTCCAGCTTCCGCGGGCTCATCACGAGAAAGCGCGTGGTGTTGTGCGCCGCGTCCTGGATGTCGGAGGCGAGGGGGACGAGGCCGTAGATCTCGCCGGCGAGCTTCGAGGCGAGCGCGGCGCGCGTCGGGTCCCCCGCCTTCGCCACGGCCATGGCGGAGCCCGCCGTGTCCGCCCCCGTCACCGTCTTGATGCCGTGCAGTTTCATGAAGTTGCGGCACTGGCCGAGGAGGACGGTGTGGCTCATCGCCTCCTTCACCTCGGAAAGCTTCGCCCCCGGCACGCCCAGAAGCTCGATCCGCACCGGCACGAAATGCTCCGCGATGATGTAGAGCCCGCTTTCCGGCAGCAGCCGGTGGATGTCGGCCACCCGGCCGTATAGCGAATTCTCGACCGGCAGCATGGCGAGGCCCGCCGCGCCCGTCTTCACGGCGGCGACCGCATCCTCGAAGGTCGGGCAGGGCAGGGGCTCCATGTCGGGATAGACTTCGCGGCAGGCCTGGTGCGAATAGGCGCCGAGCTCGCCCTGGAAGGCGATGCGATTTGCTTCGTTTACGGTCATTAAACGGGCCTTAGGGTCATCTGGTCGCGCCTTATACGCCTTGCCCGCCGCTGCGGGAAGCTTGTATGGAGGCGTGCCGAATGGGCCCGCGCGGCCCCGAACGAAGAGGAGCCGGGCATGGAGCTGAACAAGATCGTCGGGGCGTTGTGCGCGTCGCTGCTGGTGTTTCTCGGCCTCGGCTTCTTCGCCGAGCAGGTGTTCCATCCGCACCATTCGGAGGAGCTCGCCTTCGCGCTCGCCGTCGAGGAGGACGCGGGCGAGGAGGAGGCGGCGCCCGAGGTCGACCTCGCCGCATTGCTCGCCGCCGCCGACCCGGCCAAGGGCGAGGCCGGGTTCCGCAAGTGCGCGGCCTGCCACAAGGTTGAGGCCGGCGCGAACGGCGTCGGCCCGAATCTCTACCGCGTCGTCGGGCGGGAGATCGGCTCCGTCGAGGGATTCAAGTATTCCGGCGCTCTGCCCGCCGGCGAGGTCTGGACGCCGGAGAACCTCTACGCCTTCCTCGCCAATCCGAAGGGCTGGGCCCCCGGCACCTCGATGGGCTTCGCCGGCCTGCGCAGCTCTGAGGAGCGGGCGGAGATGATCGTCTACCTGAACGA
>JAUIDE010000013.1 GCA_030429105.1 Alphaproteobacteria bacterium | reverse complement strand
CCTTCATGATGATCCCGCTGCCGAAGCTTTCCGCCCGCGCGAAGGCGGACGAGCCCGAGAGCGAAGACAGCGGCGCCGAAGCGGCGGCCTGATCCGGCGCGGCGCGCAGCCCCCTATCGGGGCAGCGCGCCCGTCTCCACATAGGTGAGAATTTCGACGACCTGCGCCGGCGTCTCCGCCACGGCGAGGGCGGCGGCGTCCACTTCCTTCAGCGCGTGCTGGTGCTCCGGCCCGTGGAGGACGATCAGCGCCTTGCCGAGCGCCGCAGCCATGCCCGCGTCGAAGGCGGCGTTCCACTGGCGGTATTTCTCCCCGAAGCGGACGACGACGACATCCGCATTCTCGATCCCCCGCCGCGTGCGAATGGCGTTCAGCTTCGCGCCCTTGTGGTCATGCCAGAACTTGTTGGGCTCGGCACCGAGGATCAGGACGCCGCAATCGTCCGAGGCCTCGTGATCCGTCACCGGGGCGGAGAACCGGATGTCGAGGCCGGCGTCCCGGCACCCGGCGACGATCTCCTCCCGCCAGTCGGTGTGAATCTCGCCCGAGAGATAGACGGACATGCTCATCGGCGGCCTCCTGCCATTTCATTACGTTAACGCCAGTTTGGCGCCCGGGCCGGCGATGGCAACCCGCGCGGCCCGTTCGCATCTTCGTGACCCGGCTTGACCGCAGCGCCGCTCCCGCGTTTCAACTTCGGCGCTGCTAGAGCGGGAGACCGGCCATGGAGCTCAACGACATCCGATATTTCCTCGCCGCCTGCGAAACGCTGAACTTCACGCGCGCGGCAGAGGCTTGCGGCGTCTCGACGCCGGCGGTCACCCGGTCGATCCGGAAGCTGGAGGAGGAATTCGGCGGGCAACTCTTCCGGCGCGAGCGGCGGCTGACCCATCTGACTGATCTCGGCCGGCTCGTGCAGCGGCACCTGGCGGAGGCGCAGAGCGCGGCCGAGGCGGCGCGGGCGGAGGCCGGGCGCTACGCCGCGACGGAGACGCGGCTCCGCCTCGGCGTGATCGCGACGATGCCGGCCGCGCATCTCGTGGCCTTCCTGAAGCATCTGCGCGGCCATGCGCCGGAGTTGGACCTCGACATCTGGGAGAGCCATTGCGCCGATCTCGGCGCGGCGCTGGAGGCGGGGGAGATCGACGTGGCGCTGATGTCGCTGCCGGATTATCCGGAGACGATGCGCCCCGCCCCGCTGTTCCGGGAGCCCTATTTCGTCGCCTTCGCGCCCGGTCATCGCTTCGAGGCGATGAACGCCGTCCCGATGCGGGAATTCGAAGGCGAGGACTATGTGAAGCGGCTGCACTGCGAGTTTCCGTCGAACTTCGTGAAGCTGGGCCTCGCGAAGCCCTATGGCGCGGTGCGCGTGCGCTACGCCACGGAGCGGGAGGACTGGGTGCAGAGCATGGTCGCCGCCGGGCTCGGCATGACGCTGATGCCGCAGTTCCTGCCCGTCCTCCCCGGCATCGAACTCCGGCCCATCGTGGAGCCGGAGGTGCATCGCACGATCAGCATCGTCACCCGCGCGGGGCGGCGGCATTCGGCTCCGGTCGCGAAGGCGCTCGAAGCGGCGCGGACGATGACATGGCCGCAGCACGCGGCGCCCGAAGCCCGCTCCGCCTGACCGAGAGCCGGGAGACGAAGCCGAGCCCCGCAAGCGCGGCGAGGAGGAGCGGCGCGGCGGGTGGAAGCGGCACGGCAGCGACGGGCGGCTCGATGACGACGGGCGGTTCGGGCTCGGGCTGAAGCGTAAAGCCGAGAGTGTTGATCCTGAAATCACCGCCCGCACGATCAGCGCGCTGATCAGCGTGTCCGGGGCAAGAAAGTCGTTGGTGGTGAAGGTTTGAAGCCTGTCCTGCAAGACGTTGGCGATGAGCGCGCCCTCGGGCGAGAAGACCTCCACGAACCGCTGTCCGACCCGCAATTCGACGCCCCCACTGGTAATTCCGGTGGCGAGGTTGACGCCGACGGTGACTCCGGTCACCGGCCTCGTGAAATCGAAGCGGAGGAATTCGGGGGGGTCGATGACTCGCTCTTCCCCGTCCGGCTGCGTGCTGAGCCCCCCGTCAATGGAGAGGCCGCCATTCGCCGTCACCACCAGCCTCTCGGGGATGAAGCCGGTCGGTCTCGCGCCGAAGGCGGAGACCGAAACGAGGCCGCCGCCGAATGCTATGGGGACGGGATCGAAGGTGATCGTCTGGAAGGGCACGTTCTGAAGGATGTCGACCGAGCGGCCGAGATCGAGCGAGACGGTCGTCGCGGATGCGGCGAACGGCGCAAGGGCGGCGAAGGCGAAAACGGCGAGCTTGCGGATCATCTGACGCGTCTCCGGTTGGGTTCCGCAGATGCATCTATGGGGGACGCTGGCTTTCCGGCGCCCCCGCGGCGGTTAACGGTTCGTTACGCCGCGCGCAATCATTCGCTCTCGAGCCGCGTCACCATCACGCTGGTCACGGGCTTCTTGCCCCAGACTTCCTGCGCCGCGCGGCGCGCGACGCGCTCCACCAGCTCCTGCACCTTGTCGTCCGAGCGCAGCTCGCGCTTGGAGGCGGTGGAGATCGCGTGGTCGATCCGGTCGGAGATAAGGGCGTCCAGCGCCTCGCCCCGCGGCTTCACCGGCGCGCCGGTCACCTTCACCTGCGGGTCTGCGAAAAGCTCCCCGTCCTCGTCGATCACGACGGAGACGGCGACATGGCCCTGCCGCGCCATCTTCAGCCGGTCGCGGATCACGCCGTCTAGCGCGCCGACGAGCACCTCCCCGTCAAGGAAGAGCTTCCCCGTCTCGACATGGGAGACGATCTTCGGCTTGTTAAGGTCGAGCGCGACCATCGAGCCGTTGGGCGCGACGATGGAGGCGGCGCCCCAATCCTTCGCCAGCCCGGCATGTTCGACGAGATGGCGATGCTCGCCATGGATCGGCGCGGCGACCTGCGGGCGGAGCGCGCGGTAGATCTTCTCGATCTCCTCCCGCCGCCCGTGGCCTGAGACATGGACCGGCTCCATGTCGTCGTCGATCACCTCGATCCCCTGTTCGGAGAGCCGGTTGTAGAGGCCGTAGACGCCCTTCTCGTTCCCTGGAATGGTCTTGGAGGAGAAGATCACCAGGTCCCCCGCCTTCAGCTTCACGGTCGGGTGGCTCCCGTCCGCGATCCGGGCGAGGGCGGCGCGGCCCTCCCCCTGGCTGCCGGTGATGAGGTAGAAGAGGTTCTCCGCCGGAATGTCCCTGATCCGGTCCTCCGGCACGATGGGCGGGAAGCCCTTCAGCGCGCCGGTCTCCAGCGCCGTCTCGATCATCCGGCTCATCGCGCGCCCCGCCAAGGCGACGGAGCGGCCGCATTCGGTCGCGACCTCGGCCAGCGTCTTCAGCCGGCCGACATTGGAGGCGAAGGTGGTGGCGGCGACGGCGCCCTTCGCGCCGGTGATGATCCGCTTCAGATGCGGGCGGAGCGGCTGCTCGCCGCCGGACTCACCCTCCTCGAAGATGTTGGTCGAGTCGCACATGAGCGCGAGCACGCCCTCGTCGCCGAGCCGGGCGAGGCGCTCCATGTCCGTCGGCTCGCCGATCACCGGGTCCGGGTCGAGCTTGAAATCGCCGGTATGGACGAGCCGGCCGCCCGGCGTATCGATCACCAGCATCGCCGGGTCGGGGATCGAATGGGTGACGGGAAGGAACGTCACGCGAAAGGGGCCTGCCTCCACCGGGCTGTCCCATTTCACGGTCTTGACGACCTGAGTGGGCTGCCCGGCCTCCTGCATCTTCCTGCGGATGATCTCCGCCGTGAAGCGCGGCGCGGCGATGAACTTGGCCTTGATCCGCGGCCAGAGCCGCCCGATCGCGCCCACATGGTCCTCATGCGCATGGGTGATGAAGACGGCCTCCAGCCGGTCCCCGATCTCCTGCACGAAGCTCACGTCCGGCATCACGAGGTCGACGCCGGGCGCGGAATCCATGTCTCCGAAGGAGACGCCGCAATCCACCATGATCCAGCGCCGGTCTTTGACCGGGCCGTAGCCGTAGAGATACATGTTCATTCCGATTTCGCCCGCGCCGCCGAGGGCGACGTAGACGATATTTGCAGTATCAGCCATTTAGGGTCTGTTTTCCTTATGGATTTTCACGAGGCCCCGCATCGTCAGGTCCCCGTCGACATGGTTTATCGCGGTCGTCCCCTCCGCCATGAGGGGGGACAGGCCGCCCGTCGCGATCACTTTCATCGGCGCGCCCACCTCCTCGGCGACGCGCCTGCAGACGCCTTCGATGAGGCTGACATAGCCCCAGTAGACGCCGGATTGCATGCAGCTTTCGGTGTCGAGCCCGATCACGCTCTGCGGCTTGGCGACATCGACATTCGGCAGCTTCGCCGCCGCCTCATGCAGCGCCTTGAGCGAGAGGTTGATGCCGGGGACGATCAGCCCGCCGGCATAGGCGCCTTCAAAATCCACGACGTCGAAGGTCGTCGCCGTGCCGAAATCGACGACGATGAGATTGGGGCCGTAGGCGTCGAAGGCGCCGACGGTGTTGACGAGCCGGTCCGCGCCCACCTCCCGCTCCCGCCGCACCTTCACCTTGACGCCAAGGCGGCAGGAAGGCTCGCCCACCACGAGCGGGTCGCAGCCGAAGAAATCCCGGCAGAGGCGCTTCAGGTTGAAGAGCGTCTGCGGCACCACGGTGGCGATGATCGCGTCATGAATGTCCGAAAGGGCGACGCCGTGATGGTCCATCAGCCGGTTGAGCCAGACGAAATACTCGTCCGAGGTCCGCGGCCCGTAGGTCGAGCAGCGCATGGAGGCGAGGAGCCGCTCCCCGTCAAACACGGCGAAGACGGTGTTGGTGTTGCCGGCGTCGATGGCGAGGAGCATGGACTTCGGCCCTTTCAGGGGAAGTAGATGTCTGCGGCGTGGATACGGCGGAGGCCCGCGGCGGTTCTTAGGACAAGCGCGCCCTCCGCGTCCACATCCTCGAAGAGGCCGTTCACCCGTTCCCGCGGCAGGCGCGCCTCGATCGGCTGGCCGAGCCGGGCGGCGCGGGCGAGCCAGGCGTCGCGGAGCGGCGCGAAGCCCTCCGCCGCGAGGCGCCGCCGCCAGCGCTCGAACCCGGCGGCGAGGATCGCCAGCGCCGCCTCCGGCTCGAGGCGCCGCCCCGTCTCCGCCAGGAGGTCGGTCGGCGGATGCGCCGCCTCCGGCGCGGCGGGCGGATGCGAGACGAGGTTGACGCCGCAGCCGACCGCGAGCCAGTCCATCGCGCCGCCGCGGCCCGACCCTTCGAGGAGCACGCCGGCCGCCTTGCCGCCGTTCAGGAGCGCGTCGTTCGGCCATTTCAGCGCGGCTCGCCCGCCCGCGGCCTCGAACAGCTCCGCGATGGCGAGGCAGGCGGCGAAGGAGAGGAGCGAGGCTTCCGCCGCGCCCCCTTCCGGCCGGAGGAGGAGCGTGGCGTAGAGATTGCCCGGCGCCTCGCCCCAGGCTCGTCCGCCGCGGCCGCGGCCCTTCACCTGCCGGCGCGCCATGACCCAGAGCGGGCCCGGCTCCCCCGCCTCCGCGCGGAGGCGGGCTTCGTCATTCGTGCTGCCCGTCTCATCGAGGATGACGAGGCCGAGCCCCGGCGGCCAGCCGGGCGGCTCAGCGGACAAGCGCTTCGGCGGCGGCGCGGCTCGCCTCGATCAGGCCGAACCCGTCCACGAAGGGGAGCCAGCCGACGCTCATCGCGAGGGCCGCGCCGCCGAGCGCGATGCGGTGCGGCGTGAGCAGCCGGCCGTCCAGCGACTCCTCCGTCTCGTCGAAATACATCATCTTGATGATGCGGAGATAATAGAACGCGCCGATCACGGACGCGATGGCGCCGGCGACGGCGAGCGGGGCGAGCCCCGCCTCCACCGCCGCGACGAAGACGAAATACTTCGCGAAGAAGCCCGCGAGCGGCGGGATCCCGGCGAGCGAGAAAAGGAGCGCCGCCAGCGCCATCGCCTGCCCCGGATGCGTCTTGCCGAGCCCGGCGAGATCCTCGACCTGCGTCACCGGCCGCCCGCCTCGCTCCATCGAGAGGATGAAGGCGAACATGCCGAGATTCATCACGACATAGATGGCGAGATAGGTCATCAGCGCCTCGGCGCCCTGCACCGTGCCGGCGGCGAGGCCGACAAGGGCGAAGCCCATATGGCCGATCGAGGAATAGGCCATCAGGCGCTTGATGTCCTTCTGCCCGATCGCGGCGACCGAGCCCCAGAACATCGAGGCGATGGCGATGAAGACGACGATCTGCCGCCAATCCGAAACAGCCTCGCCGAAGGCGTCATACATCACCCGGGCGAAGAGCGCGCCGGCGGCGACCTTCGGCGCCGAGGCGAAGAAGGCCGTCACCGGCGTCGGCGACCCTTCGTAGACGTCCGGCGTCCACATGTGGAAGGGAGCCGCCGAGATCTTGAAGGCGAGCCCCGCGGCGAGGAAGGCGATGCCGAAGAGAAGCCCGAGCGAGACCTCCTCCGCCGCCACCACCGCCGCGATCCGCTCGAAATTCGTCGAGCCGGTATAGCCGTAGACGAGCGACGCGCCGTAGAGCAGGAGCCCGGAGGAAAGCGCGCCGAGCACGAAATACTTCAGCCCCGCCTCGGTCGATTTCAGGCTGTCGCGCCGGAAGGCGGCGACGACGTAGAGCGCCAGCGATTGCAGCTCCAGCCCCATGTAGAGGCTGATGAGGTCCCCGGCCGAGACCATCACCATCATGCCGAGCACGGCGAGGCCGATCAGCACCGGGAACTCGAACTTCATCAGCCGCCGCTTCGCGAGATAATCCTGCGCGAGGATCAGGATCGCCGCGGCGGAGAGGAGCATCAGCACCTTGGCGAAGCGGGAGAAGTCGTCGGATACGAAGGCGCCCTCGAAGGCGCGGCCCGAGCCCGTGTCGAAGGCGATCATCGCGGCGAGGCCGGCCATGAGCGCGGCCATGAGGCCGTTGATGAGCCCAGCGCGGGAATCGCCGCCGCCATAGGTCCCGAACATCAGGAGCGCCATGGAGCCGACCGCGAGGATCAGCTCCGGCAGGATCAGGTCGATATCTGCGCCGGTCATGCCGCCCTCACTTCATCGCCAGTTGCGTGGCTTCGCGCGCCGCGTCCACCGAGGCGAGCAGCGCCTCTACCGAGGGGCCGATCAGGTCCGTCACCAGCGAGGGATAGACCCCGAGGATCACCGTGCCGGCGACGAGCGGCGCGAAGATCGCCGCCTCCCTCCGGTTCAGGTCCTGTATCTGCTTCAGCCCGCCCTTGATCAGCTCCCCGAACACCACGCGCTTGTAGAGCCAGAGCGCGTAGCCGGCGGAGAGGATCACGCCCGTCGTCGCGAAGAAGGCCGTCCAGGTCGAGACCTGGAAGACGCCCGAAAGCGTCAGGAACTCGCCGACGAAGCCCGAGGTCCCGGGCAGGCCGACATTCCCCATCGTGAAGAGGAGGAAGATCGCCGCATAGAGCGGCATCCGCACGACGAGCCCGCCATAGGCGGAGATCTCCCGCGTGTGCATCCGGTCATAGATCACGCCGACGCAGAGGAAGAGCGCGCCGGAGATGAAGCCGTGGGAGATCATCTGGAAGATCGCCCCGTCCACCCCCTGCCGGTTCGCGGCGAAGATGCCCATCGTCACGAAGCCCATATGCGCGACGGAGGAATAGGCGATCAGCTTCTTGATGTCCTCCTGCATCAGCGCCACGAGCGAGGTGTAGACGATGGCGATGGCGGAGAGGACGAAGACGAAATCCGCCATGAGGTCGGAGGCGATGGGGAACATCGGCAGCGAGAAGCGCAGGAAGCCGTAGCCGCCCATCTTCAGCAGGATCGCGGCAAGGACGACGGAGCCGGCCGTCGGCGCCTGCACATGCGCGTCCGGCAGCCAGGTGTGGACGGGCCACATCGGCATCTTCACCGCGAAGGAGGCGAAGAAGGCGAGCCAGAGGAAGGTCTGGAAGCCGCCGAGCACCTGCCAGCCGAGGAAATCCACCGGCGTGGAGGCGAACTGGTGCTTAAGCAGCGCCGTGATGTCCGTCGTCCCCGCATCCCAGAACATCGCGATCATCGCGACAAGCATCAGGAGCGAGCCGATCAGCGTGTAGAGGAAGAACTTGAACGCGGCGTAGACCCGCTCCTTCCCGCCCCAGATGCCGATGATGAGGAACATCGGGATCAGGCCGCCCTCGAAGAAGAGGTAGAAGAGGATCATGTCGAGCGCGCAGAAGACGCCGATCATCAGCGTCTCGAGCACAAGGAAGGCGACCATGTATTCCTTCACCCGCGTCTCGACGCCCCAGGAGGCCCAGATCACCAGCGGCATGAGGAAGGTCGTCAGCATCACGAAGAGGATCGAGATGCCGTCGACGCCGACATGATAGGAGAGCGCGCCGAGCCATTCCCGCTTCTCCACGAACTGGAAGCCCGGGTCGGTCGGGTCGAAGCCGATGAGGACGGGGAGCGAGAGGATGAAGGTGAAGATGGTGGTGAACATCGCCGTCCACCGCGCGTTCTGCGCCGCCTGCGCGTCATTGCCCTTGACGAGGAGCATGACGATCAGCGCGCCGATCAGCGGCAGGAAGATGATGATGGAGAGATAGGGCAGCATCATCAGCCTCCGACGACCGCATACCACGTGATGAGCGCGGCGAGGCCGAGGATCATCGCGAAGGCGTAGTGGAACATGAAGCCCGACTGCGCGCGCCCGGCGAGGCTTGTGAGCCAGGGCACGACCCCCATCGCGAGCCCGTTAAGAGCCCCGTCGATCACCGACCCGTCGCCCCGCTTCCAGAGGAAGCGGCCCGCCCACTTTGCGGGGCGGACGAAGAGCCAGTCATAGATCTCGTCCACGTACCACTTGTTGAGGAGGAAGAGGTAGAGCGGCCGCTGGTTCCGCGCGAGCGCCTCGGCCGAGCCCGGCTTCGCGATATACATCAGATACGCGATACCGAACCCGATCAGCATGGCGACGAAGGGGGAGACCTTCACCCAGGCGGGAACCTCGTGCGCGTCGTGCACGACCGTATTGCCCGGCCCGGAGAAGATCGACGCAGCCCAGAACTCGTTCTCGTGGTGGCCGAAGAAATCCCCGTAGAACACCATCCCGGCGACCACCGCGCCGAAGGCGAGGAGGTAGAGCGGGATCATCATGACCATCGGGCTCTCGTGTGCGTGGTCATAGGTGTGATGGTCCGCCCGCGTCTCCCCGAAGAAGGTCAGGAAGATCAGCCGCCAGGAATAGAACGAGGTCATGCAGGCCGCGGCGAGGAGGAGGACGAAGGCGTAGGAAACGCCCTGCCCCGCGAAGACGCTCTCGATGATCGCGTCCTTCGAGAGGAAGCCGGCGAAGCCGATATAGGTGAGCGGAATCCCGACGCCGGTGATCGCCAGCGTGCCCGCCATCATCATCCAGAAGGTGAGCGGGATCTTCTTCCTGAGCCCGCCATAGTTCCGCATGTCCTGCTCGTGATGCATCGCGTGGATCACGGAGCCCGCGCCGAGGAACAGGAGCGCCTTGAAGAAGGCGTGGGTGAAGAGGTGGAACATCGCCGCCTCGTAGGCGCCGACGCCGGCCGCGGCGAACATGTAGCCGAGCTGCGAGCAGGTCGAATAGGCGATCACCCGCTTGATGTCGTTCTGCACGAGGCCGACCGTCGCCGCAAAGAAGGCCGTGGAGGCGCCGATGATCACGATGAACATCAGCGCGTTCGGCGCGAACTCCATCAGCGGCGACATGCGGCAGACGAGGAAGACGCCCGCCGTCACCATCGTCGCCGCATGGATGAGGGCGGAGACGGGCGTCGGCCCCTCCATCGCGTCCGGCAGCCAGGTGTGGAGGAAGAACTGGGCTGATTTGCCCATCGCCCCGATGAAGAGGAGGAAGGCGAGCAGCTCGGCCGCGTTCAGCTCCAGCCCGATGAAGGAGATCGTGCTCTCCGCCAGCATCGGCGCGGCGGCGAAGACATCGTCGAAGGCGATGCTGTCCACCATGAAGAAGATGCCGAAGATGCCGAGCGCGAAGCCGAAATCGCCGACGCGGTTCACCACGAAGGCCTTGATCGCCGCGGCGTTGGCCGAACCCTTGTGATGCCAGAACCCGATCAGGAGATAGGAGGCGACGCCCACGCCCTCCCAGCCGAAGAACATCTGGAGGAGGTTGTCCGCCGTCACCAGCATCAGCATCGCGAAGGTGAAGAGCGATAGATAGGCGAAGAACCGCGCCTTCGACGGGTCCTCTTCCATGTAGCCGATGGAATAGAGGTGGACGAGGGAGGAGACGGTGGTGACGACGACGAGCATCACGCAGGTGAGCGTGTCCACCCGGATCGCCCAGTCCGCCTGCATCGCGCCGGAATCGAGCCAGCGGAAGAGCGTGATCGTCTGCGAGGGCTCGCCCGCGTAAGTGAAGAACACGACCCAGGAGAGGAGCGCGGAGAGGAAGAGGAGGCCCGTCGGGATGAGCATCGCCATCCGCTCGCCCATCGACCGGCCGAAGAAGCCCGCGAGGCAGGCGCCGAGGAGCGGCGCGAAGAGGAGGATCTGGAACAAGGCTCAGCCCTTCATCACGTTGACGTCCTCGACCGCGATGGAGCCGCGGTTCCGGAAGAAGCAGACGAGGATCGCGAGGCCGATCGCCGCCTCGGCCGCCGCCACGGTCAGCACGAAGAGCGTGAAGACCTGGCCGACGAGATCGCCGAGATGGGCGGAGAAGGCGACGAGGTTGATGTTGACCGCGAGCAGGATCAGCTCGATCGACATCAGGATCACGATCACGTTCTTGCGGTTCAGGAAGATGCCGAAGATGCCGATCACGAAGAGGATCGCCGCGACGGTCAGGTAATGGGAAAGCCCGATCTCCATCTCAGATCCCCTGCCCCGGCTTCACGTCCTTCAGCTCGACCGACTCTTCGCGCCGCCGCCAGATCTGCGCCGTGGCGTCCTGCCGCTTGATCCCCTCGCGATGCCGGAGCGTCAGCACGATGGCGCCGACCATGGCGACGAAGAGGACGAGGCCCGAAAGCTGGAAGAAGAAGACGTATTTCGTGTAGATCAGCCGCCCGAGCGCGACCGTGTTCGTCACGTCCTCCGGCGCCGGCGTCTCCGCCATGCGCTGGATCGGCGCCTCCGGCGCGATCACCCACGCGCCGATGACGAGCGAAAGCTCGAGAAGAAGGACGACGCCGATCAGCGCGCCGATGGGGAGATAATCCGCCATCCCCTTCTTCAGCTCCGCGAAGTCCACATCCAGCATCATCACGACGAAGAGGAAGAGGACGGCGACGGCGCCGACATAGACGATGATGAGCAGCATCGCCACGAACTCCGCCCCGAGGAGGACGAAGAGCCCCGCCGCGGAGAAGAAGGTGAGGATCAGCCAGAGCACCGAGTGGACCGGGTTCCGCGCAAGCGTGACCAGCGCGCCGGAAACCACGGCGACCGTGGCGAAGACGTAGAAGGCGACGGCGGTCAGCCCCATGATGATCCCCCTCTCGCGGCGCTCAGCGATACGCCGCGTCTAGCTCGATGTTGCGGGCGATCTCCCGCTCCCAGCGTTCGCCGTTCGCGAGGAGCTTGTCCTTGTTGTAGAAAAGCTCCTCCCGCGTCTCGGTCGCGAATTCGAAATTCGGGCCCTCGACGATGGCGTCCACCGGGCAGGCTTCCTGGCAGAAGCCGCAATAGATGCACTTCGTCATGTCGATGTCGTAGCGCGTGGTGCGGCGCGAGCCGTCCTCCCGCGGTTCGGCCTCGATGGTGATCGCCTGCGCGGGGCAGATCGCCTCGCAAAGCTTGCAGGCGATGCACCGCTCCTCCCCGTTCGGATAGCGGCGGAGCGCGTGCTCACCGCGGAAACGGGGGGAAAGCGGGCCTTTTTCAAAAGGATAGTTCAGCGTCGCCTTCGGCTTCATGAAGTATTTGAAGCCGAGCCGGAAGCCGCCGATGAAATCGGCGAGCATGAAATACCGGAACGCCCTGTCGAACGGGATGCCCATCACGCCTCCGTCATTTCCGGCGCCGCCTCGCGCCAGCGCGCCTGATAGTCGCTCTGCCAGGCTGCGCGCGCGGGCCGCGCGCCCGCTCCTTTGCGCACTTCGTAGTAGAGGTAAACCCTGCCTTCCGGAAAAGGCCGCGAAAGCCGCAGCCGCCGCCCCGTCTCCGCCGCGTCTGGCAACGGGATCGGCGGCTCCGCCGGGTTCGCCGGCACGGCGAGGACGCGCAGAACCTCGCATCCCGCCGCCCGCTTCCAGTAGGACCAGGCGAATTCCGGGTTGAACTGGTAGAGCCCGTGGAAGGGCCAGCCGTTCATCCCGTTGGCCGAGGCGAACACGCCGCCCGGCTTCAGCATGGCGAAGACATTGGCGAGCGCCTGCGGCGCGTCGAAGACGTGCTCGATCGTCCCGCCGTCGAAGATGAAGTCGAACACGCCGTGGAGATGCGCCGGAACCGGCTCGTTGAGATCGTGGACATGCGCCGCGCCCTCATAGGCGCTGGCGTCCATCGCCTCCATCTCGCCGAGGCCGGCGGCGCGGAAGAAGGGTTCCGCAAAGCCGTCCGGTCCCGCCAGCGCCTCCGCCTCCGCCGCCACGCCCGCCCGCGCCAGCGCGAGGCGGTAGCGGCGCCGGAAGCGCCCCTGAAAGTGGAATCCCTGCCGCCCGAGCATGAGGCCGCGCCCCGGCGCGAAATCCGCGCGGGCGCCAAGCTCCAGGAGCCGTTCGAACAGGGCGCAATCCACCCCCATCCTCACCCCCCCACGGCCCAGCGGGCGTAGCCCGGCACCCCGAACTGCGCGAAACCGGCGACGAGCACGACCCAGCCGAGCGAGAGCGGCAGGAACACCTTCCAGCCGATCCGCATCAGCTGGTCATAGCGGTAGCGGGGGACGATGGCCTTCACCATCGCGAACATGAAGAAGAAGAAGACCACCTTCAGGACGAACCAGAGCACGCCGTCCGGCAGGCCCGGAATGGGCGAGAGCCAGCCGCCGAAGAAGAGGATCGTCGTCATCGCGCACATCAGCACGATGTTCATGTACTCGCCGATCATGAAGAGCAGATACGGCGTGGAGGAATATTCGACCTGATAGCCGGCGACGAGCTCCGATTCCGCCTCCGGCAGGTCGAAGGGCGGCCGGTTCGTCTCCGCCAGCGCGGAGATGAAGAAGAGCACGACCATCGGCAGATGCGGCAGCCAGTACCAGTTGAAGAGGCCGAGCGAACCGTCCTGCGCCCGCACGATGGCTGAGAGGTTCAGCGAGCCGGTGGAGATCAGCACGCCGACGATGATGAAGCCGATCGAGACCTCGTAGCTCACCATCTGCGCCGCGGAGCGGAGGCCGCCGAGGAACGGATATTTCGAGTTGGAGGCCCAGCCCCCCATGATCACGCCGTAAACGCCGAGGGAGGAGATGGCGAAGATGTAGAGGATGCCCACGTTGAGGTCGGAGATCACCCAGCCGTCCGCGAAGGGGATCACCACCCACATGATCGCGGCGAGCGTGAAGGTGATGAGCGGGGCGAGCAGGAACACCGCCTTGTCCGCCCCCGCCGGGATGACGACTTCCTTCACGACGAATTTCAGGAAGTCGGCGAAGGACTGGAAGAGCCCGAACGGGCCGACGACGTTCGGCCCCCGCCGGAGCTGCACCGCGGCCCAGACCTTCCGGTCCATGTAGAGGAGGAAGGCGAGGGAGACGAGGAGGGAGACCGTCACCAGCAGGCATTGCCCGAGGATGATGAGGAAGGTCCCCGCATTGGTGTCGAAGAAGTCCATCAGGCCTCGCCTTCGCGGGGGAGACCCGCTTCATCGCAGTAGATCAGCCAGTCCGCCACCGGCGCGGCGCGGCCCTCGGCGGGGGGCGCCCCGGTCGGCCGGGCGGCGGCGGCGGCGGTCTGATAGACGAGATCGGCCGTCACCGCATCCCCCTCCTCTTCCCGCTGCGCGACGCCGCCGACCCATTCGAGCGCGCCGGCCCCCTCGCCCCGCGCGCGCTTCGCGGCGAGGCAGTGATGGGCTTCGAGCGCATCCTCGTTCAGGGCGAAGCCGGTGACGCGGATCACGCCGCCCTCGACCGAGGCGACTTCGAGCGGCGCCGGGGGCGGCGCCTCCGGCTTCGGCAACGCGCCGACCGACCCGCCGCCGCCGCCCGGCGGCGCGCAGGCCGCGAGGCCGAGGAGGAGAAAGGCCCGCTTCATTCGGCGGCCATCCGCGCCGCGCGGCGCGCCTTCGCGTCCCGAGAAAGCGTCGCCATGATCTCGGAGGCGCGGGCGATGGGGTTGGTGAGGTAATGGTCCTCGATGGCGGGGCGGAACGGCGCCTTTTCCATCGCCCCGGCCGGCTCCGCCTTCCACTCCGCCGGCTCGATCTGATCGACCCGCGCGAAATGCGGATGCGCGGCGAAGAGCGCGGCGCGGAGCTGGTCCATGCTGTTCCACGGCAGCGCGGCGCCCATCTCCCCGGAAAGCGCGCGGAGGATCGCCCAATCCTCCTTCGCCTCGCCCGGCGGGAAGCCGGCGCGGTTGGCGATCTGCACGCGGCCCTCCGTATTCACGAAGAGGCCGGACTGCTCGGTATAGGCCGCGCCGGGCAGGATCACATCCGCCCTGTGGGCGCCGCGGTCGCCGTGGCTCCCCTGATAGATGACGAAGGCGCCCTCGGGCAGGTCGCATTCGTCGGCGCCGAGATTGTAGATCACCTCCGCGCCGTCGAGCGCCGCCGCCATGCCGCCTTGCGTTGCGAAACCAAGGTCCATCGCGCCGACGCGGCTCGCCGCATTGTGGAGGACGAGGAAGCCCGAGCCCGAAACCTCCGCCATCTTCATGGCGTTCCCGAGCACCGCCGCGCCGTCCGGCCGGCGGAGCGCGCCCTGCCCCACGATCACGAGCGTGCGCTTCGCCTTCGTCTCCTCCGAGACGCCGTCCGCAATCATCGCCGCAAGGCTTTCGGGGCCGGCGCCCGCGTGGAAGTAGTCGTAGGTCAGGTCCGCCGGCTCCCCGATCAGCGCGACGGCGGCGCCGTTCAGCCAGGCCTTGCGGATGCGTGCGTTCAGCACCGGCGCCTCGATGCGCGGATTGGTCCCGACAAGGAGGATCATCTCCGCCGTATCGATATCCGCGATCTTCGCCGTGCCGACATAGCCGGAGCGGTTGCCGACGGGGAGCGCGGCGCCGTCCGTCCGGCATTCCACCGTGCCGCCGAGCCCCTCGACGAGCGCCTTCAGCGAGAACATCGCCTCGACCGGCGCGAGATCGCCGGCGAGCGCGGCGACCGTGCCGCCCTTCAGCTTCGCGGCGGCGAGCGCCAGCGCCTCGGGCCAGGCGGCGGGGCGGAGCTTGCCGTTCTCCCGAACATAGGGCCGGTCCAGCCGCTGCCGGCGGAGGCCGTCGCAGATATGGCGCGCCTTGTCGGCGATCCACTCCTCGTTCACCTCGTCATGGTTGCGCGGCAGGATGCGCATGACCTCGCGCCCGCGCACGTCGACCCGGATGTTGGAGCCGAGCGCGTCCATCACGTCGATGCTCTCGGTCTTCTTCAGTTCCCAGGGCCGGGCGTTGAAGGCGTAGGGCTTGTTCGTCAGCGCGCCGACCGGGCAGAGATCGACAACGTTGCCGATCATCTCGCTGTCCAGCGCGGCGTTCAGGTAGGAGGTGATCTCCGAATCCTCGCCCCGCCCCGTCTGCCCCATCTGCGTCACGCCGCAGATCTCGGTCGTGTAGCGGACGCAGCGGGTGCAGGAGATGCAGCGCGTCATCTGCGTGCCGACGAGCGGGCCGAGATAGATGTCGTCCGCCGCCCGCTTCGGCTCGCGATAGCGCGAGAAGTCGACGCCATAGGCCATCGCCTGATCCTGGAGGTCGCATTCGCCCCCCTGGTCGCAGATCGGGCAATCGAGCGGATGGTTGATGAGGAGGAACTCCATCACCCCCTCCCGCGCCTTCTTCACCATCGGCGTGTTGGTGAAGACCTCGGGCGGCTGGCCCTCCGGCCCGGGGCGAAGGTCTCGCACCTGCATGGCGCAGGAGGCGGCGGGCTTCGGCGGGCCGCCCTTCACCTCCACGAGGCACATCCGGCAATTGCCGGCGATGGAGAGCCGCTCATGGTAGCAGAAGCGGGGGATTTCCTTGCCCGCCGCCTCGCAGGCCTGAAGGAGCGTCATCGCCCCGTCGACCTCGACCTCGATCCCGTCGACCTTGATCTTCTTCAGGGTGCTCATCGCTTCGCCTCGCTGACCGCGGGCGCGCCCGCGATCCATGTCTTCAGTCCGGCGAGGAGCCGCGCGAAGGCGCCCGCCGCGCGGGGCGCCTCCGGCGCGCTCACGCCCTCCGTCCGCGCCGCCGCCTCGCGGAGCATGTGGCGGAGATGATCCGGGTTGTCGCCCATGCACATGGCTCAGCCCCTCCCCGCCGCTTCATAGGCCGCGAACAGCGCCGAAACCGTGACGCCGTCTATCGTCATGCCCGTCAGGTTCGCGTTCTCGATCGCGGCGCCCGAAAGGTTCACGTCGGTAAACCGCGCGCCGCTCATGTCCGCGTCCGCGAAGCGGGCCCCGCCGAGGCGCGCGTTGATGAACGCGGCGCCCGTCATGTCCACATCGTCGAAGACCGAGCCGGCGATGGCCGCCCGCCGGATCTCCAGCCGCTCCCTGATATCCGCCAGCTCCATCGCGCTACTCCGCCGCCGTCGCCGAACAGGCGCGGGTCCGCCAAAGGCGCGCCTCTTCCAGCCAGTCCCAGCCGAAGGCATGGTCGGAGGGCCCGTTCGCCTCGAGACTCGCGAGCCGCTCCAGCCCTTCCTCCAGCGTCGGCCTGTGGCCGGCGGGGACCCACCACATCACGAAGTGCATCTTGCTCAGCACCTCGAACCACTCCGCCTTGCGCTCGTAGAAGGCGCGGTGGACCGTGTTCCACACGAAAGCCTCCAGCGTTTCGACGCTCTCCCAGACCGTAAGGTTCGCGACGAAGCGCGGGTCCCCGTCGATCTTCGTCTCGGTGTTCCCCGTCCCGGGCTCGCCCGAGCCCTCCATCATCCAGACGAAGCCCGGCATCCGCTTGCCGAGGCCGTTCACCCGGTCGAGCGCCGCCATGAACTCCGCGACGCGGGGATCGTCCGTCTCGGCGACGAGGCGGCCGATGTTGAGCTCGGCAAGATGATGGTCTTTGGGCGTCATGCTTTCGATCCCGTCGACAAGGTCAAAGAACGACCGGAATAAACAAGTCCACGAGGAGCGCGAGCCCAATTACGGCAATTGTCACCGCCAAGGTAAAAAGGGCGTGGAGCCAGGTTGTCTTGCCCTTGAGCATGAAGTCGTTCTCGTTTCCGCAACGACCACAAGTTCGCGAGTTCCGAGAAAGCAACCAAAGATACAACGACGGCACTTTGAAGAAGTGTCCACAATGAGGACAAGGGCGTGGCGCCCACCACATGGAAGGGATCATGCCCCGCCGCCCTCATTCCGCCGCGACCGCGCTGACGCGGCCCCTCTGCTTAGCCCTGATCCGGTCCTCGATCTCGCCGCGATAGTGGCGGATGAGGCCCTGGATCGGCCAGGCGGCGGCGTCGCCAAGGGCGCAGATCGTGTGGCCCTCGACCTGCTTCGTGACCTCCTGGAGCATGTCGATCTCCTCGATCGCCGCATCCCCCGTCACCAGCCGCTCCATCACGCGCATCATCCAGCCCGTGCCCTCGCGGCAGGGGGTGCACTGGCCGCAGCTCTCATGCTTGTAGAAGGCGGAGAGGCGCCAGATCGCCTTGATGACGTCCACCGACTTGTCCATCACGATCACGGCGGCGGTGCCGAGGCCGGAGCGCTGCTCCCTCAGCCAGTCGAAATCCATGATCGCGCCGTCGCGCATCATCTCGCCGGGGAGAAGGGGCACGGAGGAGCCGCCGGGGATCACGGCCTTCAGGTTGTCCCACCCGCCGCGGATGCCGCCGCAATGCCGCTCGATCAGCTCGTCGAAGGGGATCGACATCGCCTCCTCGACGACGCAGGGCCGGTTCACATGGCCGGAAATGGCGAAAACCTTGGTCCCCGCGTTGTTCGGCCGGCCAAAGGAGGCGAACCAGTCCGCCCCCCGGCGCAGGATCGTCGGCGCCACCGCGATGCTCTCGACATTGTTGACGGTCGTCGGGCAGCCGTAGAGGCCGGTATTGGCCGGGAAGGGCGGCTTCAGCCGCGGCATTCCCTTCTTGCCTTCGAGGCTCTCGAGAAGCGCCGTCTCCTCCCCGCAGATATAGGCGCCGGCGCCGTGATGCAGATAGAGGTCGAAATCCCAGCCGGATTTTGCGGCGTTCTTCCCCAGAAGTCCGGCGTCATAGCATTCGTCAATGGCGGCCTGCAGCGCCTCCCGCTCCCGCACATATTCGCCGCGGATGTAGATGTAGCAGGCATGGGCGTTCATCGCGAAGGAGGCGATGAGGCAACCCTCGATCAGGGTATGGGGATCATGGCGCATGATCTCCCGGTCCTTGCAGGTGCCGGGCTCGGATTCGTCGGCGTTGACGACGAGATAGGAGGGCCGCCCGTCCGATTCCTTCGGCATGAATGACCATTTGAGCCCGGTCGGAAAGCCCGCGCCGCCCCGGCCGCGGAGGCCGGAAGCCTTCATCTCGTTCACGATCGCGTCCCGCCCGCGGGCGATGATGCCCGCCGTCCCGTCCCAGCAGCCGCGGGCCATCGCGCCCTTCAGGCTGCGGTCGCGCATCCCGTAGAGATTGGTGAAGATCCGGTCCTTGTCGTCCAGCATGTCTCTCTCTTCCCGTCTCTTCGGGGGCTCAGGCGCCCGAAAGCGCCTTCGCCTGTTCGATCCAGCCTTCGCGTTCGATCCGGCCCTTGAAGTTCAGCTGCTCGTCCACCCGCGCCACGTCCTCCGCCGTCCAGCCGGCGATCTGCGCATAGGTGAGCACGCCGAGCGCGTGGAGCTTGCCTTCAAGCACGGGGCCGACGCCCTTGATCTTCTTGAGGTCGTCGGCGCCCGCCGGCGCCGCCTTCGGCGCCTCGTATTTCCAGGAGCCGACGCCGTCGCGGAGCGTCGCCTCCTCCGCCAGAGGCGCGGTCGGCTTGATCGCGGTCTGGCCCCCGGCCTTCGCAGCCATGCCGCTTTCCGCCTTGACCGAGGCGGACCAGTGGCCGCCCGCAACCGGGGCCGGGGCCGCAGGCGCCGCGACGGGCGCGACCGGCTCGGGCTCCGTCACCGCGGGCGCCCGCGGGGCGGGCGGCGCGGGCCGCGGCAAGGTCGACGTGGGGATGGAGGGCTTCGGCGTGAAGGGCGCCGCTGCGGCGCCCGCCGCCCGCGCCGGCTGGCGGCAGATCAGCTTCGGCAGCCAGGTCCAGAGCCCGATGGCGAAAAGGAAGAAGAGAACGACCGTGGCGACGGCGAATTCCCCGACGATCATCCGCGCCGCAACCGCCGCGACGACGATCGCGAGCGTGTAGGACACGACCCTGCACATGCTGGCGGACATTCGCTTTCCTCCCTATCCGGCGGACAGTTTCCGGGCCTGTTCGACCCACCCGTCTCGCTCGATTCTCCCCTTGAACTTCAGTCGCGCGTCGACCCAGGCGATTTCCTTCGGCCCCCAGGCGGCGATCTGGTCGAAATGCCAGAAGCCCATTTCGTTCAGCAGCGCCTCCAGCTTCGGGCCGACGCCGTCGATCTTCTGCAGGTCGTCCGCCGCGCCGCCGCGGGGGGCGGAAAGCGTCTCGGGCTCCATCTCCTCGACAGTCGGGACCGCCGGTTCGACAGCCGGGCGCGCGATCTTCTCAGCCTCCGCGGGCCGGGGCTCCGCCTTCGGCTGAGGCGCCTCGCCCTTCGGGGCGGCGGGGGCGACCGAGGGGCGGGAAATGCCCCGCCCGTCCGTGATCCGCGAAACGGTATCGCCGAGCGCGAGAGCGAGGGCGACGGAGCCGTTCGCCGCCTCCCGCTCCTTCGCCGGAACCTTCAGGCTCGTCTCCCCGCCCAGCGGCTCGGAGGCGAAGCGGCCGTTCTGGGGGCCGGGCTTCGGCGTCTTGCCGGCGGCGAACTCGTCGATGATCCGGGCGAAACCCTCCGCCGTCAGGTCCTCGTAGTAATCCTTCCCGATCTGCGCCATCGGGGCGTTGGCGCAGGCGCCGAGGCACTCGACTTCCTCCCAGGAGAATTTCCCGTCAGGCGAGAGCGTATGCGGCTCCGGCGCGATCCGGTCCTTCGCCACGGCCACGAGATCCTCCGCGCCGCAGATCATGCAGGAAAGCGTGCCGCAGATCTGGAAATGCGCGACCGAGCCCACGGGCTTCATCTGGAACATGAAGTAGAAGGTCGCGACCTCCAGCACGCGGATCTCCGCCATGCCGAGCATCTTCGCCACCGTCTCGATGATCGGGCGGGAGACCCAGCCCTCCTGCTCCTGCGCGCGCCAGAGCAGTGGAATGACGGCGGAAGCCTGCCGCCCCTCGGGATATTTCGCGATCTGCGCCTCGGCCCAGCGGAGATTCTCCGGCGTGAAGGCGAAGGAGGCGGGCTGTTCGTGATGGAGGCGGCGGAGCATCAGGCGGTCGCTTTCTCGTAGTCGGAGAGTTGCGCGTCGCCCCTCAGGCGCAGCGCGTCTGCGCAGAAATCGGCGCCATTCGGCCACGCGACGCCGGAGCCGAACTCGTCGATGGCGACGCGGCGGAAAAGGTCCGGATCGTTCAGCGCTTCGAGGAGCGGATGCCGCCGCAGAAGCTCGGACACGTCGACCCGGCGATGCTCCCCGTCCGACCAGACGATATCGAGCAGGCCAGGCGCCGCTGCGCGCACGGAGAGCAGCTTGGGAAGCCGACTCACGGGTTGAACTCCCGCCATTTCGCCTCAAGCGTCGCGCGGTTGGCGGCGGCCCAGTCACGCGCCTCCCGCTCCGCTCGCCGGTCCACCGCTCCTTCGAGGATCGAGAGGGAGGCGATGGCCATCTGGGCCTCGGAATCGGGCGTGACGATGTGGAAGTGCGGCGGATTGTGGTCACGGAAATACATCGCGATCACGCAGTATCTGAGGCGGGCGAGAACGGGCATGTCACCGGTCGATCTCCCCGAACACCACGTCAAGCGACCCGAGGATCGCGCTCACATCCGCCAGCTGGTGCCCCTTGCAGATATGGTCCATCGCCGCGAGATGCGGGAAGCCGGGGGCCCGAAGCTTGGCGCGCCAGGGCTTGTTGGTGCCGTCCGCCACGAGATAGACGCCGAACTCGCCCTTCGGCGCCTCGACGCAGGCGTAGACCTCGCCCTCCGGCACGCGGAAGCCCTCGGTGTAGAGCTTGAAGTGGTGGATCAGCGCCTCCATCGAGCGCTTCATCTCGCCGCGCTTCGGCGGGGCGATCTTGCCGTCCCGCGTGATGACGGGCTCGCCCTTCACCTTGTCCAGCTTTTCAAGCGCCTGGCGCATGATCTTCACGCTCTCCCGCATCTCCTCCATGCGGCAGAGATAACGGTCATAGCAGTCGCCGTGCTTGCCGACGGGGATGAGGAAGTCGAACTCGTTGTAAAGCTCGTAGGGCTGCGCGCGCCTGAGGTCCCATGACCAGCCGGAGCCGCGGACCATGACTCCGGAAAAGCCGAGCGCCTGCGCCTCCTCGATGCTGACGACGCCGATATCGACATTGCGCTGCTTGAAGATGCGGTTGTCCGTCAGCAGCCCTTCGAGATCATCGAGGATGGAGGGGAACTCCTCCGTCCACTGCCAGATATCGTCGCAAAGCGCGTCCGGCAGGTCCTGATGCACGCCGCCGGGGCGGAAATAGGCCGAGTGGAGCCGCGCGCCGCAGGCCCGTTCATAGAAGACCATGAGCTTCTCGCGCTCCTCGAACCCCCAGAGCGGCGGGGTGAGCGCGCCCACGTCCATCGCCTGCGTCGTGACGTTGAGGAGGTGGTTCAGGATGCGCCCGATCTCGCAATAGAGGATGCGGATCAGCGAGCCCCGGCGCGGCACGTCCGTCCCTGTCAGCCGCTCGATGGCGAGACACCAGGCATGTTCCTGGTTCATCGGCGCGACGTAATCGAGCCGGTCGAAATAGGGCAGGTTCTGCAGATAGGTGCGGCTCTCCATCAGCTTCTCGGTGCCGCGGTGGAGGAGGCCGATATGCGGGTCCGTCCGCTCCACGATCTCGCCGTCCAGCTCCAGCACGAGGCGGAGAACGCCGTGCGCCGCAGGGTGCTGCGGGCCGAAGTTGATGTTGAAGTTCCGGATGCGCTGCTCCGGCGTCTTGAAGTCTCCGTCCATCGTCAGAGCTCCGGCCCTTCCGCGACGCGGAAGACCTTGGCTATCACGACCCAGCGCCCGTCCAGCTTCAGGAAGTTGAGATAATCCGTGAAGCGGCGCGGCGGCAGGGCCACGGAGAGCGTCACATGCGCCATCTCCGGCCCCTCGGCCCGGACGGCGTGGATCGCGTAATCCGGCGCGCCGGGCATCGCGCCCCGCGCCTTCGCGCGGTCGAGGAAGACCTGCCGGCTGTTCTCGATCAGCGCGCCGTTCTGCGCTGCGTAGAGGTTCGCGCGCGGATGGAAGAGCGCCTCCAGCCCCGCCACATCCCCCTCATGGAGCGCGACGCAATAGGCGATGGCGGCGGCTTCGACCTCGGCGAGGGCGGAATCGTCAAGCATCAGGCGGCTCCCTTCTTCTCGTCGCCGGGGAGGATGTAGTCGGCCCCTTCCCACGGGCTCATGAAGTCGAACTGGCGGTATTCCTGCACGAGGCTGACGGGCTCATAGACCACCCGCTTCTGCTCCTCGTCGTAACGGACCTCGACATAGCCGGTCGTCGGAAAGTCCTTCCGGAGCGGATGGCCGCGGAAGCCGTAATCCGTGAGGATGCGGCGGAGGTCCGGATGGCCGGAGAACATCACGCCATACATGTCGAACACCTCGCGCTCGAACCAGTCGGCGCAGGGGAAGACGGAGACGCAGGAGGGGACGAACTGATCCTCCGCCACGGCGACCTTCACCCGGAGGCGCTGGTTCTGCCGCATCGAAAGCAGGTGATAGACGACGTCGAACCGCGCCTCCCGGCCCGGCCAGTCCACCCCGCAGATGTCCACCAGCGTGGTGAACTGCATGGCGCCGTTGGTCTTCAGCCAGGTCAGCAGCTCGATCAGCGCGCCCGGCGTGGTCTCCACCGTCAGCTCGCCGTTGGCGACCGCGGACGAGACGAGCGCGGCGCCCTTCGCCGCCTCGATCTGCTCGCTGAGCTCGTTCAGAGCCTCGCTCATGCGCCCTCCTATCGGACTATGGTGCCCGTCCGGCGGATCTTCTTCTGCAGTTGCAGGATGCCGTAGAGCAGCGCCTCCGCCGTCGGCGGGCAGCCGGGGACGTAGATGTCCACCGGCACGATCCGGTCGCAGCCGCGGACGACGGAATAGCTGTAATGGTAATAACCGCCGCCATTGGCGCAGGAGCCCATGGAGATGACGTAGCGGGGCTCCGGCATCTGGTCATAGACCTTGCGGAGCGCGGGGGCCATCTTGTTGGTCAGCGTGCCGGCGACGATCATCACGTCGGATTGCCGCGGGCTGGCGCGCGGGGCGAAGCCGAAGCGCTCCGCGTCATAGCGCGGCATCGATGTCTGCATCATCTCGACGGCGCAGCAGGCGAGGCCGAAGGTCATCCAGAAGAGCGAGCCGGTGCGCGCCCAGTTCACGAGGTCCTCGGCCGTGGTCAGCAGATAGCCGCGATCCGCCAGTTCGGCGGAGACGTTCCGCGCCAGCACGTCCTTGTCGGCGCCCGCGGCGACCGGTCCTGCGGTCACTCCCATTCGAGGGCTCCCTTCTTCCATTCATAGGCGAAGCCGACCGTCAGCACGCCGAGGAACACGATCATCGACCAGAAGCCGAAGAGCCCGATATCCTGGAAGGCAACCGCCCAGGGAAACAGGAACGCGACTTCGAGGTCGAAGATGATGAAGAGGATGGAGACGAGGTAGAACCGCACGTCGAACTTCATCCGCGCATCGTCGAAGGCGTTGAAGCCGCATTCATAGGCGGAGATCTTTTCCGGGTCGGGCCGCCGCACCGCGAGCACGAGCGCGGCGATCATCAGGAGCAGTCCGAGCCCCAGCGCCAGCCCGAGAAAGATCAGGATCGGCAGGTATTCCCGCAGCAGATCATCCATGCGTCCGGTCTCCCCTGCGCCATCTTGCAGTGCAGCGCACGACGCCTCGTCTCTACTCCCGCCCCCCCTTCCGGTCAACCGAGACAGGGGGCGATTCCGCGCTCCGGCGCCCATCCGCATACAGGAGCCGGCCGGGCGCGCCCAAGCGTTCCGGCCCGGGCGATCTCGCATCGTGAAGGTTGATAAACCCTTACCGAGGCGGTGCTTCCGCGCTGCTCGTCTCGACTTTCGGATTGGGGGAGATGGCGCGGTTGACGGGGCTCGAACCCGCGACCCCCGGCGTGACAGGCCGGTACTCTAACCGACTGAGCTACAACCGCGCATCTCTCCCGGCGGTCTCGCCGCCGGTGTGAGCGTTCTCTATTCAAGCCGGGCGGGCGCGTCAAGCGCGCGGAACCCGAAAATGTCGCTATGGTGGAGGTGGGGGAGTGGTGGGCGGTGACGGGATCGAACCGCCGACATCCTCGGTGTAAACGAGGCGCTCTGCCAGCTGAGCTAACCGCCCTTCGCCGCCGGTCTAGACGAGCGCGGGGCGAAAGGCAAAGCGCCTTTCGCCCCGCGCGTCAGGTCAATGAGCGGAAGCGCCCGATTCCTGCCCGGCCTTGGCGGCGAGCGCCGCCGCCTCCGCCGCCTCGTCCCATTCAATGGGCTCCGGCGCCCGCACCAGCGCATGCCGCAGCACCTCGGAGACGGTGGAGACCGGGATGATCTCCAGCCCGTTCTTCACGTTGTCGGGGATCTCCGGCAGGTCCTTGGCGTTGTCCTTCGGGATCAGCACCGTCGTGACGCCGCCGCGCAGCGCCGCAAGGAGCTTCTCCTTCAGCCCGCCGATGGGCAGGACATTGCCGCGGAGCGTCACCTCCCCCGTCATCGCCACGTCGCGGCGGACGGGGATGCCGGTGAGCATGGAGACGATGGAGGTCACCATGCCGATGCCGGCGGAGGGTCCGTCCTTCGGCGTCGCGCCTTCGGGGACGTGGACGTGGATGTCCATCTTCTCGAAATCCGGCGGCTTCACGCCGATGGACGTCGCCTGGCTCCGCACATAGGAGGAGGCCGCGTCGATCGATTCCTTCATCACGTCGCCGAGCTTGCCGGTCGTCTTCATGCGGCCCTTTCCGGGCAGCTTCAGCGCCTCGATGGAGAGGAGGTCGCCCCCCACCTCCGTCCAGGCGAGGCCGGTGACGACGCCGATCTCGTCCTTCTCCTCGGCGAGGCCGAACTTGAAGCGGCGGACGCCGAGCATCTTCTCCAGCCGCTCGGGCGTGACGACGACCTTCTTCTCGGCGCCCTTCACGATCTCCGTCACCGCCTTGCGGCAGAGCTTGGCGATCTCCCGCTCGAGATTCCGGACGCCGGCCTCCCGCGTGTAATAGCGGACGATGTCGATCAGCGCCGCGTCCGTCAGGCTGAACTCGCCCTTCGTGAGGCCGTGGCCCTTCATCTGCTTCTCGATGAGATGGCGCCGCGCGATCTCGGCCTTCTCGTCCTCGGTGTAGCCCGAGAGCGGGATGATCTCCATCCGGTCGAGGAGCGGCCGGGGCATGTTGTAGCTGTTGGCCGTGGTGATGAACATCACGTTCGAGAGGTCGTATTCGACCTCCAGGTAATGGTCCATGAACGTGGCGTTCTGCTCCGGGTCCAGCACCTCCAGCATCGCGGAGGCCGGGTCACCGCGGAAGTCCTGCCCCATCTTGTCGATCTCGTCGAGCAGGATGAGCGGATTCGTCGTCTTCGCCTTCTTCATGGACTGGATGATCTTGCCCGGCATGGAGCCGATATAGGTCCGCCGGTGGCCGCGAATCTCCGCCTCGTCCCGGACGCCGCCGAGCGAGATGCGGATGAACTCGCGCCCCGTCGCCTTCGCGACCGACTTGCCGAGCGAGGTCTTGCCGACGCCCGGCGGGCCGACGAGGCAGAGGATCGGGCCCTTCAGCTTCTTGGAGCGCTGCTGGACGGCGAGATACTCGACCATCCGCTCCTTCACCTTCTCCAGCCCGTAATGATCCGCGTCGAGGATCTCCTCGGCCTTCTTCAGGTCCTTCTTGACGCGGGACTTCACGCCCCACGGGATCGACAGCATCCAGTCGAGATAGTTCCGCACCACCGTCGCCTCGGCGGACATGGGGGACATCTGGCGGAGCTTCTTGACCTCCGCGAGCGCCTTGTCCCGCGCCTCCTTCGAGAGCTTGGTGTTCTCGATCCGCTCCTGATATTCCGTCGCCGCGTCCGCGCCCTCCTCGCCGTCGCCGAGTTCGCGCTGGATCGCCTTCATCTGCTCGTTGAGGTAATATTCGCGCTGCGTCTTCTCCATCTGGGACTTCACGCGCGTCTTGATCTTCCGCTCGACCTGGAGGACGGAAATCTCCCCCTGCATCAGGCCGTAGATGCGCTCGAGCCGCTTCGCCACGTCCGTCATCTCGAGCAGCGCCTGCTTCTCGGAAAGGTTGACGCCGAGATGGCCGGCGATCGTGTCCGCGAGCTTGGCCGGCTCCTTGATCTGGGAGACGGTGCCGACGGCCTCCTGCGGCACGCTCTTGTTGAGCTTGACGTATTTCTCGAACTCGGCGGCGATGGAGCGGCTCAGCGCCTCCACGGCGTCCTTGTCCCCCGCCGTTTCGGGGAGGACCGTGGCCGTCGCCTCGAAATAATCCTCGCGGTCGCCGAACTTGTCGATCCGCGCGCGCGCCTTGCCCTCGACGAGCACCTTCACCGTCCCGTCCGGCAGCTTCAGGAGCTGGAGCACGTTCGCGACCGTCCCGATCCCGTAGATCGAGCCGGCGCCCGGCTCGTCCTCCGAAGGATCCTTCTGCGAGGCGAGGAGGATCGACTTGTCGTCCTTCATCACCGCCTCGAGAGCGCGTACGGATTTCTCGCGCCCCACGAAGAGCGGCACGATCATGTGCGGGAAGACGACGATGTCGCGAAGCGGCAGAACGGGAAGGGTGGCCGCTTCGGGCGAATGATCGGTCATGTGTCTGCTTTCTACTTGCGGCGAACGGGCGCGGCCCGCAGGCGGCTCCGCGCAGGTTCCCGGATCACAGGGGTAATTGACGATGTGGAGCGGCGGCGGCCCGATTTCAAGCGAGCCGCCGGGAGGGCGAGGTCAGGCGGAGCTGGCCGAGGCGTCGCCACGCTTCTTCTCGGAATAGATCAGGAGCGGGTGAGCGCCGTTCTCGATCACGTCCTCGTTGACGACGACCTCCGCGACGCCTTCGAGCGCCGGAAGCTCGAACATCGTGTCGAGGAGCACATTCTCGAGGATGGAGCGGAGCCCGCGCGCGCCGGTCTTCCGGTCGATCGCCTTCCGCGCCACCGAATTCAGCGCCTCCTCCGTGAAGGTTAGCTTGGAGCTCTCCATCTCGAACAGGCGCTGATACTGCTTCACCAGCGCGTTCTTCGGCTTCGAGAGGATGGTGACGAGCGCCTTCTCGTCGAGGTCCTCCAGCGTCGCGATCACGGGGAGGCGGCCGACGAATTCCGGGATGAGGCCGAATTTCAGCAGGTCCTCCGGCTCCAGTTCGGAGAGAAGCTCACCCGTCTTGCGCTCCTCGGCGTCCTTCACGTCGGCGCCGAAGCCGATTGAGGAGCCCTTGCCGCGCTGCGCGATGATCTTGTCGAGCCCGGCGAAGGCGCCGCCGCAGATGAAGAGGATGTTCGTCGTGTCCACCTGCAGGAATTCCTGCTGCGGATGCTTCCGCCCGCCCTGCGGCGGCACGGAGGCGACGGTGCCTTCCATGATCTTGAGCAGCGCCTGCTGCACGCCCTCGCCCGACACGTCCCGCGTGATGGAGGGGTTGTCGGACTTGCGGGAGATCTTGTCGACCTCGTCGATATAGACGATGCCGCGCTGCGCCCGCTCCACGTTGTAATCCGCGGCCTGGAGGAGCTTCAGGATGATGTTCTCGACATCCTCGCCGACATAGCCGGCCTCCGTCAGAGTCGTCGCGTCGGCCATCGTGAAGGGCACGTCGAGGATGCGCGCCAGCGTCTGCGCCAGCAGAGTTTTGCCGCAGCCCGTCGGGCCGATCAGCAGGATGTTCGACTTCGCGAGTTCCACATCGGTCGACTTCGCGGCGTGGTTCAGGCGCTTGTAATGGTTGTGGACCGCGACAGAAAGCACCCGCTTGGCGCGCTTCTGGCCGATCACGTAATCGTCCAGCACCTCGCAGATGTCCTGCGGCGTCGGCACGCCGTCGGTGGACTTCACGAGGCCGGATTTCGTTTCTTCGCGGATGATGTCCATGCAGAGTTCGACGCATTCATCGCAGATGAACACGGTCGGCCCGGCGATCAGCTTCCGCACCTCATGCTGGCTCTTGCCGCAGAAGGAGCAGTAGAGCGTGTTCTTGGACTCGGTCCCTCCGGACTTGCTCATTCGGCTCTCCCGGCCCCGGGGGGTGGGGCTTCAAAAAACGTATCCAGCGGGGGTTAACGAAAGATCGCCAGTCGCATCCGCCCGTTCGAATCCCGCTTTGCGACAGTTGTGCATGGTCCGCCTACCCGGCGCAAGGGCGCCGGGCGTGCGTAACGTCACAGGCTTTAGGGAACGGCGCGCGGCGGGTTCGTCACGCGTCCGCCGCGGGAACGTCGCGGCTGGTGACGATCTCGTCCACCAGGCCCCAATCCTTGGCCTTTTCCGCGGTCATGAAGTTGTCGCGGTCGAGCGCACGCTCCACCGTCTCGTAATCCTGCCCGCAATGCTTGACGTAGATGTTATTGAGCCGCTCCTTCAGCTCCAGAACCTCCTTGGCGTGGATCTGGATGTCCGAGGCCTGGCCCTGAAAGCCGCCGGAGGGCTGGTGGACCATGATGCGGCTGTTCGGAAGGGAGAAGCGCATCTCCTTCTCGCCGGCGGCGAGGAGGAGCGAGCCCATGGAGGCCGCTTGGCCGACGCAGAGCGTGGAGACCTTCGGCCGGATGTACTGCATCGTGTCGTAGATCGAGAGCCCGGAGGTGACGACCCCGCCCGGGCTGTTGATGTACATCGAGATCTCCTTCTTCGGGTTCTCGGCCTCGAGGAAGAGGAGCTGCGCCACCATGAGGGTGGACATGCCGTCATGCACCGGCCCGGAGAGGAAGATGATCCGCTCCTTCAGGAGGCGGGAATAGATGTCGTAGGCGCGCTCCCCGCGCGCCGTCTGCTCGACCACCATCGGAACGAGGGTGTTCATGTAGGTGTCGATCGGGTCTCTCATCGGGGGGCCTTTCGGTGGGTCTGAGCGAGTCTTAGGGGCTCGCCCGGCGCGCTTCAAGCGAACGCCTAAAATGCGAGGCGCGGGGCCCGCGAAGGCCCCGCGCCGGAAGGCTTCCAGGCCGGCTCAGGCCGCGCGGCGCGCCAGCGCGCACTGGCTCCAGAGCGAGGAGAGCGCGGAGACGAGCCGCTCGATATCCGCCTCGGTATGGAGCGGCGAGGGCGTGAAGCGAAGCCGCTCCGTCCCCTTCGGCACGGTCGGATAGTTGATCGGCTGAACGTAGATCCCGAACCGCTCCATCAGGATGTCGGAGATCATCTTGCACTTCACCGGGTCCTTGATCATCACGGGGATGATGTGGCTCGGGTTCGGCAGGTGCGGGATCCCCTCCCGGTCCAGCGCCGCGCGAAGCTGGCGGACGCGGAGGCGCTGCATCTGGCGCTCCGCATCGCTCGTCTTCAGGTGCCGGATCGAGGCGGTCGCCGCCGCCGCCACGGCGGGCGGCAGGGCGGTGGTGAAGATGAAGCCGGAGGCGAAGCTGCGGATGAAGTCGCAGAGCGCGAAGGAGCCGGCGATATAGCCGCCGACGACGCCATAGGCCTTGCCCAGCGTCCCCTCGATCAGCGTGATCCGGTCCATCAGGCCTTCCTGTTCGGCGACGCCGCCGCCCCGCGGGCCGTAGAGGCCGACGGCGTGAACCTCGTCGAGATAGGTCATCGCGCCGTATTTCTCGGAAACCTCGACGATCTCGCGGATCGGCGCGATGTCCCCGTCCATCGAGTAGACGCTCTCGAAGGCAACGATCTTGGGCCGCGACGGGTCGATGGCCGCGAGCTTTTTCTCGAGGTCGGCGACGTCGTTATGCTTCCAGATCACCTTCTCCGCCCGGCTGTGGCGGATGCCCTCGATCATCGAGGCGTGGTTGAGGCTGTCCGACAGGATGACCGCGTTCGGAAGCCGCGAGCCGAGCGTGCCGAGCGCCGCCCAGTTCGAGACATAGCCCGAGGTGAAGAGCAGCGCCGCCTCCTTCCCGTGCAGGTCCGCCAGTTCCCGCTCCAGCAGGTGGTGGTGGTGCGAGGTGCCGGAGATGTTCCGCGTGCCGCCGGCGCCCGCGCCGCAGCTTTCCACGGTGCGGACCATGGCGTCGATCACGTCCGGGTGCTGGCCCATGCAGAGATAGTCGTTGGAGCACCAGATCGTCACCTGCCGCTCCCCCGCCCCGTGGCGGTTGCGGGCGACCGGGAAGGCGCCCCTCTGGCGCTCAAGATCGGCGAAGACGCGATAATTGCCTTCTTTTTTCAGGGCGTCGAGCTGGGCCTCGAACAATTGATCATAGTCCATGAGCGTCCTCGCTTCGTCTTGTATCTTCCGTTTCCTTCGGAGCCGGAAGCATCCAGCGCCAGAGTTTCGCATCCGGCGCTGGCAGAATCATAAACCAGTGTTCGAGCATCGCCAGAAGAGTCAGTGTCGCAAGCAGCGCATATCCCGCCTCCGCCCCCGCGCTTTCCGCCCCGTGGAGCCGCTCCAGCCAGTGCGCTGAGGCGAAGGCGAGAACGGTGACGGAAATCGGGAAGACCCAGTTGAGCGCGCGAATGCGGAAGTGGCTCGCGAGATGGGCGAGCGGCCGCGGCAGGAATTCGAGATTGATCCGCGGCACGCCGTAGAAGAGGTTCAGCTTCGCGCTGATCCGCGCGAGGAAGAGCACGAGGAAGGTGTGGAACGCCACCGCGTTCGGCGCCTCCCAGGCCGCCAGCGCCATGAGTCCGAGCGCCGCCGCGAGCAGGAATTCATGCCAGGCGATCGTGCCCCAGGCGCGGATGAACCGCTCCCATTCCGGCGTTCCCGGCGGCAGCGGTCGCGTGTTCGGGCCGGTCACCACGCCGGAAAGGAACGCAAGTTCGATCCAGCCCCAGATCGCAAGGGCGGAGAGGAAGGCGCCGAAAGCCGCCGCCGCCCCCTCCCCCGTCAGCGTCGCGTAGAAGCCCCAGACCCCGCCGAGCAGGATCGGCAGGCCGTAGAGCACGGAGCGCAGATGCGCCGCCCCGCCCTTCCGGTCCGCGATCCGCACCCGGCAGAGGATCGCCCCGGTGGAGAACCACCAGAGGAACAGGGCCGCGACGACCCATGTCCAGGTCCCGCCCATCAGTAGGCGGGAACCAGCCGCGGGTCGGCCGGCGGCGTCGAGGATTTCGACGGGATCAGGTAGAGCCCGGCGAAGGCGAGCCCGGCGCGCGCGCCGGCGAGCGTCTTGCCGATGCGCCCGGCGATCCCGCCCCGCTTGTGCGCCTTCTCCATCGCGACGAAGGCGTCGTTGAGCTTCTCCAGCCCCCGGCGCCAGCGCGGGTTCTCCATGTCGAGTTCGAGCGGGAAGATCTGCTTGGAGATTTCCGTCGTCTTGCGGAAGACCTCCTGATCGTACCAGTCGATATCGATGCCGAGCGCATCGTGGAAGCGGTGGCGCGCATGGTCCCGCACCCACATCGTGCCGAAGACGGCGACGAGGAAGAACTTGATCCAGAGCTTGTTGCGCCCGGATGTCAGCTTCGGGTCCGTCTTCATCAGCAGGGCGAAGGCCTCGCCATGGCTGAACTCGTCATTGCACCACTCCTTGAACCACTTGAAGATCGGATGGAACCGATATTCCGGATGCTTCTCAAGGTGCCGGTAGATGGTGATGTAGCGCGCATAGCCGATCTTCTCGGACAGATACGTCGCGTAGTAGATGAACTTCGGCTTGAAGTATGTGTACTTCTTCGCCTTGGTCAGGAAGCCGAGGTTGACGCCGATCCCCGCCTCGCGGAGCGCGTCGTTGATGAAGCCGGCATGCCGGGCCTCGTCGCGGGACATGAAGCCGAAGAGCTCGCAGATGTCCTTGTTCGTCCCGCGCCGCTTCATCTCCTTGTAGAGAACGCAGCCGGAGAATTCGGCGGTGAGCGAGGAGACGAGGAAGTCGATCGCCTCGGCCTTCAGGCCCGGCTCCATGTTCTCCCAGTCCACCTCGTCCCAGTCCGCCGTCTTCTTGAAATGGTTCTTGTTCGGGTCCGAGCGCATCTGGGCGATCAGCCGGTCCCATTCCTCGCGGACGGGGGAGACGTCGATCTTGTCCATCTCGTCGAAATCGGTGGTGTAAAAGCGCGGGTTCAGGAGGGTCGTCTCCTGCGCCATCGCGTTGGTGTCGAGGGCGTTCGCCGCCTCGATCGGGCTTTGCGCGTTCATGACAGACGCTCCTCCGAGAACGAGAACTCACAGAGCTCCATGAATTCGAAATCGCCGGTCGCCTTCGTCCAGGCCCGCTCCAGCGCCGTGGCGCGGGTGATCTTCGCGATCCGGTCCTCCGTCACCACCTCGCCATAGGCCGCCATGATCGGCGGGCCCTCGACGAGCACGCTGTCGCCCGGATAGACCACGGCGCCGTTGTTGAAGCGGACATGGGCGTGCAGGCTTTCGAACTTGTGGCTGACCTCGACGGTGCAGGGCGCCGTCTCGACCTTTCTCTTCAGTATTCCCATTGTTTTTACTCCCCTTTTTTTGGCAGTCCCGTGTCAGTCCAGAAGCCGCGAGAAGGCGGCCTCGTTGTCCCGGCCGAAGCCGATGAGCTCCGCCCGCCAGCCGGTATGGGCGTCCCTCAGAGAGAGGCGCCCGTCGGTGAAGCGGACGAGGCGGATGGGGGCGTGGATGTCGACCCCATGTTTGTTGCGCTCGCGGACGAGCACGCGATAGACTCCGGCGATGAAGCCGCCCTTGTCGGGCGTGAGGCTCGCGATCACCGTTCCGTTCACGTCCATCACCTCCGCCGCCCCGTTCATCGAGCCGGAAAGGATGATCTCCCGCTCCTTGAACACCGGCGTGTCCGTCGGCGGCATGGCTTCAAGCGGCCTGTCCGTGACGACGGCGTAGGAGACGATGAGAAGGGCGGAGAGGACGAGGACGAGCATCGCGCGGAGGAGCACGACAGGAATCTTCTCCCGCTCCCGACGCTGCTTCAAGGTTTCTACATGTGCCATGTCCGCCTCCTATTCCGCGGCGAAGGCTGCGGCGGCGCGGGGCCGCGCGCCTTGCTTCGTCGTGACGACCGGCATGGCGAGCCGGCTCTCCGCCGCCTCCGCGAGGATGCGGGCGACCTTCGCCGCGTCCGGGATCGCGCGGAGCGTCGGCTCCGTCTTGGCGATGCGCCAGGGGCGCACATGCGGCCAGAGGATGAGGTAGGAGACGGTGTTCGCCCCCTTCAGCTTCAGCGCGATGCTCCCCGTCCCGTCCTTGCCCAGGGCGAGGCCCGCCGTCTCGATCTGGCTGTAGGGCAGGTTGAAGGTGACGGTCAGCGCCGCGCCGACACGCATAGCCACCCGCTTGTTCGTGATCGTGTAGAGCGAGGCGCGCGCCTGCGCCCAGGCGACGGCGTAGAGGAGACCGCAGGCCACGACGCCGATGGCGACATACCAGGAGGCGCCGGCGAGCCCGGCGACGAACCCGCCTTCATCCCCCGCCACGATCCCGCGCCAGAGCGCGAGGACGGCGAAATAGGCGGCGACGGGGCGGATCGCCAGCGCCTCCCGCGCCAGCGCCCACGGGTCCGGCCGCCCCTGCCAGAGGATCGCCTCGTCTTTCGGCGGCCTCTCCGGCAGACCCGGCACGGGCTCGGTTGCGAAATCGTCGTGGCCCATTTCGGCCTCCCCTTTTATCGTTCGTCAGTCAGTCGCAGCCCGGTTCAGAGCTGCGGCTCCAGGCGTTCGGCGGAGGCGTAGAGCTTGCCTCCGGCGTAGTAGCCGCAGATCTTGTCTTCCTCGAGCAGCGTCACCTGGTTCGGCGACGCCGTCTTCGGCACGTTCGCGAAGTGCTTGCCGAAGATCGAACGGATCTTCACGCCGGAGGAGCGGATGATGCAGAGCTGCATCGGCGCGAGCCGCCGGCCGCCGCCATGCGCGTCGTCGAGCGCGATTTCGAGATAGCGGACGAGCTGCTCCGGCTCGTCGATCCACATGTCGACGATCTCGCCCACCGTCTCGCCATCGCCGGCGATCACCGGCAGGCCGCGCGGGTCGCGCCCGGCGGAGACGGCAAACTGCGAAGCGCCGGCCATGGGGACGATCTTCGGATGGCCGTGGCCGTCAAGCTCCGGCACGTCGCGCCGCGGCGCCCAGGAGGCGGGGCCGACGCCGTCCACCAGCGGGTCGCCCGTCGGCTCGAAGGGGGAGCCGGCGGAGACCGAGGTCTGCCGCAGCGCGACCTCCCGGTTCTCGGGCTTGTAGTCCGGCACGGTGACCGTGCCGCGCCCGTGCATGAGGCGGAAGGTCTTGGGCTTCGGCAGCGGGAACGGGCCCTGGTTCGGCGCAGGGTCGCCCTGGTCCGTCTCCAGCGGGTAGCCTTCGCGCATGTTCTCCGTCTGGAGATAGTAGATCAGGAGCGCGAAGAAGCCCCAGAAGAGGTAGAGCGACAGGGACGCTAGGTCCAAGGTGCCGATGATGGGTTCGATCATGAGAGGGTCCTCCCTTTGGCTCGGCGATCAGGTGGGGAAGTCGGCCAGGCCGATCCTGCGCGACTTGTCCCAATGCGGTTGCGTCTGGCGGGCGCCGGCGCGGACGAGCGGGCCGAGCGCGACGAGGGTGAGGAAGATCAGGCCGATCTCCAGGTGATAGACGACGGAATAGCCCGTCGCCGGGTCGTTCAGCGCGACGCCGAGGCTGCCGTCGAGCGCCACGCCGTTCACGAGGTCGCGGAGCCCGCCGCCGATGGCGATGGCGAGCCCGGCGGCGGTCGCCTGCGCCGCGCCCCAGGCGCCGAGTGCGAGGCCGCGGCCCGCGAGGCCCGCCACCGGCATCGTCATCGCCGCGGTGAGCGTCGAGACGGCGAAGAGCCCGCCGCCGAAGCCGATCCCCGCCGCGCCGGCGAAGAAGAGCGCGGGCGAATGCATCGGCGCCGCGAAGATCACGGCTGAGAAGGCGAAAAGCCCGGCGAGGAGCCCCCGCGCCGCCATCCGCGCCGGGTCCGTCCCCGCGCGGAGCCAGCGCGCCGCGAGGAAGAGGCCGAAAAGCGCGCCCGCGGCCCACATCGCCGTCAGCAGCGTCGTAGAGGCCACGGAAAGCCCGAGGATCTCGCCGCCGTAAGGTTCAAGCAGCACGTCCTGCATGTTGAAGGCGAGCGTGCCGAGGAAGACCGTGACGAGCAGCCGCCCCGCCGGCCCGCCCGCGGCGAAATCCGCCCAGGCGTCCGCGAAGCGGGGCCGCGGCGCCGCGCGCTCCTCCCGGCTCATCGGCTTCGGCGCCTCCTGCTTCCAGAGCGCGACGAGATTGAGAAGGATGCCCACAAGCGCGGCGCCCTGCACCGTCTCGATCAGCGCGAGCTGCGAGAAATCCTTCAGCAGCCAGCCGATGACGAGCGAGGAGCCCGCCATGCCGAGCAGCAGCATGACATAGAGCAGCGCGACGACCCGCGGCCGCGTCGCCTCGTCCGCCCGGTCGGCGGCGAGGGCGAGCCCGGCGGTCTGCGTCATGTGGATGCCGAGGCCCGTCATCAGGAAGGCGAGCGCGGCCAGCGCCTCCCCCGCCCATGACGGCCCGAGAGTCTGGTCGCCCGAAAGCACGATCAGCGCGAAGGGCATGATCGCGAGCCCGCCGAACTGCCAGAGCGAGCCGAACCAGAGATAGGGAATGCGCTTCCAGCCGATGGCGCTCCGGTGCGTGTCCGACCGGAAGCCGAGCAGCGCCCGGAACGGCGCGGAGAGGACCGGAAGCGCGATCATCGCCGCGACGACGATGGCGGCGACGCCAAGCTCCACGATCATCACCCGGTTCAGCGTGCCGAGCAGCATCACCGTCGCCATCCCGGTCGAAACCTGGAAGAGCGAGAGGCGCAGGAGCTGGCCGAGCGGCAGGCCGGCCGAGGCGGCGTCGGAGAAGGGCAGCATCTCCGCCGTCAGGCGCTTCAGATATGCGGGCGTCTTCCTCAACGCGAAAGCTCCATGGCCTGGCTGATGTAGAAGCCGCGGCTCACCCGCTCGACGCGGGAGAGGCGGAAGGGCGAAAGCGAGGGCCGCTTCGCCGCCTCCCGGCGGATCGCGGCATCCGAATGCGGGATGATCGCGGGCGAACGGTCCGACCGGGGGAAGACCTGCCCCATCAGCCAGAAGGTCCGCAGGAAGGCGGTGGAGGGCGCGATGGTGAAGACGAGGCTCCGCTCCGTCCGCGCCGCGAGGGCCGCGAGCGCCGCGCCGATATCCTCCGCGCGGTAATGGATCAGGCTGTCCATCGCCATCACATGGTCGAACCGGCCGAGATAGGGGTCCAGCATGTCCCCCGCGACGAACTCGATCCGCCCCGCCAGCTCCGGCGGCGTCCGCCGCCGCGCCACGTCCAGCAGCGACGGAGAGATGTCCGTCGCCACGACCTCGGCGCCGCGCTGCGCCAGCTCGATCGCCATCTGCCCGGCCCCGCAGCCCGCATCGAGCACGCGCCGCCCGGTCAGGTCCGCCGGCAGGCGCTCCAGCATGGCCGCGCGCATCCGGTCCCGCCCCTCCCGCACCGTCTGGCGGATGCGGGAGACGGGCGCGTCCGAGGTCAGCCGCGCCCAGGTGTCGGAGGCGGTGCGGTCGAAATAGGTCTCCAACCGGGCGCGGGTGGCGGCGTAGTGGCTCATTAGTCGAACCCCAGCAATTCGAATATGTCCCGGTCCTCGAGCGGCGCGGGGGCGAGCGCCTCCGTCCCGTTCCAGAGCGTCTCCGCGAGGCGGACATATTCCTTCTGGACCATCAGGATCTCGTCATCCGCATCCATCTCGAAGAGCGTCTTCTTCTTGAGGCGAGAGCGGCGGATGGCGTCGAGGTCCGGCATGTGCGCGATCCGGTTGAAGCCGACCGCGGCGCAGTAGCGGTCCACCTCGTTCGTCTCGCGGCTCCGGTTGGCGACGCAGCCGGCGAGGCGCACGCCGTAATTCTTCGACTTGGCCTGAACCGCGGCGATGATCCGGTTCATGGCGTAGATCGAGTCGAAATCGTTGGCGGTGACGATCAGCGCCCGGTCGGCGTGCTGGAGCGGCGCCGCGAAGCCCCCGCACACCACGTCGCCGAGAACGTCGAAGATCACGACGTCGGTGTCCTCCAGCATGTGATGCTGCTTGAGGAGTTTCACCGTCTGCCCGACGACATAGCCGCCGCAGCCCGTACCGGCGGGCGGGCCGCCCGCCTCCACGCATTTCACGCCGCCATAGCCCTCGAAGACGAAATCCTCGGGCCTGAGCTCCTCGGGGTGGAAATCCACCTCCTTGAGGATGTCGATCACGGTCGGCACCAGCCGCCCGGTGAGCGTGAAGGTCGAGTCGTGCTTCGGGTCGCAGCCGATCTGCAGCACGCGCTTGCCGAGCTTCGAGAAGGCGGCGGAGAGGTTGGAGGAGGTGGTGGACTTGCCGATCCCCCCCTTGCCGTAGACGGCGAAAACCTTCGCGCCCTCGATCTTCATCTCGGGGTCGAGGCGCACCTGGACAGAGCCTTCGCCATCCTCACCTTTCAGCACCGGCGGCCTTGCGTCGAGCGGGCTCATCTTCGTCCTCCTATTCCGCGGCCATCGTCACGCCCTCGAGAGCATCCTCGAGTTCGTCGGCTCCATTGCGGAGCGCGGCCAGGGTCGCCTCGTCGGGCGTCCAGTAATTGCGTTCGTGAGCCTCCAGCAGGCGGTTCGCCATGCGGGCGGAGGCGGCGGGGTTGAGCGCGGCGAGCCGCCGGCGCATCGCCTCGTCCATCACGAAGGTCTCGGTGAGCCGCTGATAGACCCAGGGCTCCACCTGCCCCGTGGTCGCCGACCAGCCGAGCGTGTTGGTCACCTGCGCCTCGATCTGGCGCACGCCCTCATGGCCGTGCTTCAGCAGGCCCTCGAAGAACTTGGGGTTCAGCGCGCGGGTCCGCGTCTCCAGCGCCACCTGCTCTTTCAGCGTGCGGACCTTCGCGCCGCCGCGCGTCTGGTCCCCGATGAAGACCTGCGTCTCCGCCCCCGTCGCGCGCTTCACCGCGCGGGCGATGCCGCCGAGCGTGTCGAAGTAATGGTCCACCGTGGTGACGCCGAGCTCCACGCTTTCGAGGTTCTGATAGGCGAGGTCGACCGTCTTCAGCGTCTGCTGCAGCAGGGCGGGGTTCTTCGCCGCCTTGCCGTCGCGGCCATAGGCGAAGCATTTCCGCGCCTCGTAGGCGTCGGCCAGCTCGTCCTCCTCGCCCCAGGAGGCGCCGTCGATCATCTGGTTGACGTTGGAGCCGTAGGCGCCCTCGGCGTTGGAGAAGACGCGCAAGCTCGCCTCCTCCATCGTCGCGCCCGTCGCCGCCGCATAGGCGAGCGCATGGGCGCGAACATAGTTGAGCGCCTCCGGCTCCTCAGCCGTCGCGGCCTTCCAAGCGGCCTCGGCGAGCATCCGCGTCTGGAGCGGCAGGAGGTCGCGGAAGATGCCCGAAAGGGTCATCACCACGTCGATCCGCGGCCGGCCCAGCGTCTCCAGCGGCAGGAGGTCGGCGCCGGCGAGGCGGCCGAAACTGTCGAAGCGCGGCGTAGCGCCCATCAGCGCCAGCGCCTGCGCGATCGGCCCGCCATCCGACTTGATGTTGTCCGACCCCCAGAGGACCATCGCTACCGTGCGCGGCGTGGAACCTTGAGCGGCGAGGAGCGCGTCGGCCTGCTTCGCCCCCTCCGCCATCGCGAAGGCCGTGGGCATCCGGAACGGGTCGAAGGCGTGGATGTTCCGCCCGGTCGGCAGGATCTCGACATTGCGGATCAGGTCGCCGCCCGGAACCGGCGCGATGTAGCGGCCCGAAAGGGCGCGGAGAAGCGCGGGCAACTCGTCATCGCCCGAAAGCGCCGCCTCGACCTTCGCCCGCGTCTCCGCATCCACCGGGCCCATCGCGGCCAGATGCGCCGCCTGCGTCTCGGCGGAAAGCGGCCGGCCGACAACATGGAGCCCGTCGGTGATCAGCGCCTCTTCCGTCTCGATCAGCTTGAGCCAGAGCGCGTCGGGCGCCGCGCCGTCCATGTCCACCGCGGCGGCCTGCGCCGCGATCAGTTCGGCGAGATCGGCCCGCTCCGGCGCATCGGGCGCGAGGCCGCGCCAGCGCGTCAGGCTGTCCTTCAGTTCCAGCAGGCCCTTGTAGAGCCCCGCGGCGGCGAGCGGCGGGGTCAGGTGCGTGATCGTCACCGCGCCGGAGCGCCGCTTCGCCAGCGTCGCCTCGGAGGGGTTGTTGGCGGCGTAGAGATAGACGTTCGGCATGTCGCCGATCAGCCGATCCGGCCAGTCCGCGGCCCCTAGCCCGGCCTGCTTGCCCGGCATGAATTCGAGCGCGCCGTGCATGCCGAAATGGAGCACCGCATCGGCCCCGAAATCGTCCCGCAGCCAGCGATAGAAGGCCTGGAAGGCGTGGGTCGGCGCGAAGCCCTTCTCGAAGAGGAGGCGCATCGGGTCCCCCTCCCAGCCGAAGGCGGGCTGGACGCCGATGAAGACGTTGCCAAGCTGCGCGCCGAGGATGAAGACGCCCCTCCCGTCCGCCTGCGCCCGCCCGGGCGCCGCGCCCCATACGGCCTCCGTCTCCTTCAGATGCGGGTTCTCCGCCACCAGCCGGTCCGCCGGCACATGCGCGGCGACGTTCGCCTGCTGCCCGAAGGCGCCGGAATTGCCGCCGAGGATCAGCGCCCGCAGCGCCTCGACGCTCTCCGGCGGGTCGAGCCGGTAGCCCTCCGCCTTCATCCGATGGAGCGTGTTGAAGAGCGATTCGAACACGCCGAGCCAGGCCGCGGTGCCGACCGCGCCGGCGTTCGGCGGGAAGCCGAAGAGCACGACCGCCACCTTCCGCTCGGCCGCTTGGGAGCGGCGGAGCCGCACGAGCCGGAGCGCCCGCTCCGCCAGCCGCTCGATCCGCTCCGGGCAGGGCGCCATCGTCTTGCCCACGCCGCCCTTGCAGCGATGGGCGCAGCCGGCGCAGCCCTCCTCGCCGTGCCGTCCGGCGAAGACGGTCGGGTTCGTCGCGCCGTCGATCTCCGGCAGGGCGACAAGCATGGTCGTCTCGACCGGGCCGAGGCCCTGCGGGCTCGCCGCCCATTGCCCGAGCGTCTGGAACTCCAGCGGATGGGCGCAGATATAGGGAACGTCGAGCGCGGAGAGCACGCGCTCCGCCGCCGCGCTGTCATTATAGGCCGGCCCGCCGATCAGAGAGAAGCCGGTGAGGGAGATGAAGGCGTCCACCTCGCCCTTCAGATAGGCGTCGATCGCCGGCCGCCCGTCCAGCCCGCCCGCGAAGGCGGCGATGACGCGGAGCCCCTTCGCCTCCAGCGCCCGGATCGCCGCGTCGTAATGCGCGGAATCGGAGGCGAGGACATAGGAGCGCATGAGGAGGAGGCCGACCGTGCCGACCGGCTTCGCCGGGGCGGGAAGGTCCGAGAGCTTCGTCGTGATCCGGCCCTTCACGTCAGGGTGATAGAGCCCGACATCCGGATATTCGACCGGCAGGGGCGCCTTGCCCTTCCGCAGCGCCTTGTCGGAGGCGTAGCGGGAGATGAGGAAGCGAACCATCGCCTCCACATTGTCGTCCGACCCGCCGAGCCAGTACTGCATCGTCAGGAACCAGGCGCGGAGGTCCTGCGCCTTGCCGGGGATCCAGCGGAGGATCTTCGGCAGCCGGCGGAGGATCGCCATCTGCCGCTCGCCCGATTCGGAATTCGGCTTCGAACCCTTCAGCTTCTTCAGGAAGCCCATGATGCCGGAGGCGGGCTTCGAAAGGTCGAGATCGCCCATCTTCGTCAGCTGGATGACGGAGCGATCCGCGACGATGCCCACCATCGCGTCGCAATGCGGCCGCCGCGCCTGAAGGTCGGGGAGGATCGCCTGCACATGCTCCTCGAGGAAGAGGAGGTTGGCGACGACGATGTCCGCCTCCGCCACCGCCGCCTTCGCCGCCAGCAGCCGCTCTGGCCGCTCGCCCCATTCGGCGGCGGCGAAGACCTCGACGACGAGGCCCGGGAAATCGCCCGCCAGCCGCGCCGTCGCCCGCGCCGCCGGGCCGGCCGCATGGCTGTCCAGCGTCACGATGACGACCCTGTAGGCGGCCGTTCCGGGGGCTTCACCGCGCATAATGGGCCTTCGCCTCGTAGAGGGTTTCGACCGAGATCGCGGAGACGCCGCGCTCCACTGCGAATTTCTCGGTGTTCCGCCGCGCCTTGCCGCGCACGAAGAAGGGGATCTTGCGCAGCTCCTTCTCGGCGTCGGCGAGCCAAGTGACATTGTCGTTCACCGCCGCGGCGAGGGCCGGCTCCGGCTCCGGCGCCGCGTCCATCGCGCGCGGCGCGTGGCCGCCGTGATGGCTCGGCCCCGCCTCGTCCCGGAACTCGAAATCGTCGCGGAACATGTGGAGGAGGTGCTCTTCGAGCCCCATCACCAGCGGGTGCACCCAGGTGTCGAAGATGACGTTCGCGCCCTCGAACCCGACTTGCGGGGACCGGCGGGCGGGGAAGTCCTGCACATGGACAGGGGCGGAGATGACGGCGCAGGGGATGCCGAGCCGCTTGCCGATATGCCGCTCCATCTGCGTGCCGAGGATCAGCTCCGGCTGCGCCTCCTGGATCGCCGCCTCGACCTCAAGGTAATCGTCGGTGACGAGCGCCTCGAGCCCCATGGACTTCGCCAGCGCCCGGATCGGGCGGGCGAATTCGCGGTTGTAGCAGCCGAGGCCGACGACCGCGAAACCCATCTCCTCCGAGGCGATCCGCGCGGCGGCGGCGGCGTGGGTGCCATCGCCGAAGATGAAGACGCGCTTGCCGGTGAGATAGGTCGAGTCGACCGAGCGCGAATACCAGGGGAGCCGCAGCCGCCCCTCGTCAGGCGATGCGTCCATCTCCGTCAGGCCGTTGACCTCCCGGATGAAGTCCCGCGTGGCGGAGACGCCGATGGGCACCGTCTTGGTGAAGGGCAGCCCGAGCTCCCGCTGCATCCAGCGGCACGCGCCCTCCCCCGTCTCAGGGTAAAGGAGCACGTTGAAATGCGCCGCCCCGAGCCGCGCGACATCCGACGGGCTCGCGCCGAGCGGCGCGACGACGTTGACCGCGACGCCGAGCTCGAAGAGGAGCCCGGTCAGCTCCTCAACATCGTCCCGGTGGCGGAAGCCGAGGCCGGTGGGCCCGATGATGTTGCAGCTGATCCGCTCCGTCCGCGCCATCGGCTTCGCGAGATGCCGCACGATCTGGAGGAAGGTCTCGTCCGCGCCGAAATTTTCCTTCCGCTGATAGCTCGGGAGGTCGAGCGGGATGACCGGAATGGGCAGGTCGAGCGCCGCCGCCATGCCGCCCGGATCGTCCTGGATCAGCTCCGCCGTACAGGAGGCGCCGACGATGATCGCCTCCGGCCTGAAGCGCTCCCAGGCGTCGCGGCAGGCGTCCTTGAAGAGGTCCGCCGTGTCGGCGCCGAGGTCGCGCGCCTGGAAGGTCGTGTAGGTGACGGGCGGCCGATGGTCCCGCCGCTCGATCATCGTGAAGAGAAGGTCGGCGTAGGTGTCGCCCTGCGGCGCATGAAGGACGTAATGCAGCCCCTTCATGCCGGTGGCGACGCGCATGGCGCCGACATGCGGCGGGCCTTCGTAAGTCCAGACGGTCAGCTTCATCCCGCCGCCTCCCCTGTGGCCGGCGCGAGCGCCTTCAGCATCTCCCGCCGCCGCAGCGGGCGGGCGAAGAGCGCGGCGAGGTCGCCGGCCTGTTCGTAGAAATGGACGGGCGTGAAGACGAGCTCGATCGCCCACTTGGTCGCCAGCCCCTCCGCCTCCAGCGGGTTGGCGAGGCCGAGGCCGCAAACGGTGAGGTCCGCCCGCGCCGCCCGCGCCCGGTCGAGCTGCTTGTCGACATCCTGCCCTTCGGAGAGGAGCGGCCCCTCCTCGATCAGGTCGAGATCGGGGCCGACAAGGCCCTTGTGGATATAGGGCGCGCCGATCTCGATCGCGCGCATCCCGCATTCGCGGGTCAGGAACCGCGCCAGCGGGATCTCCAGCTGGCTGTCGGGGAAGAAGAAGATCGACCGGCCCTCCAGCGTCTCCGCCGCCGCGGCGACGGCGAGCCGGGCGCGGGCGCGGGGCGCGGCGGTGACGGCCTCGAACCGCTCCTCCGACACGCCGAACTCGGCGGCGACGGCGCGGAGCCAGAGCGTCGTGCCCTCCTCGCCGAAGGGGAACGGAGCGTCGATCCGCCTTGCGCCGCGCCGTTCGAGCGCTGCCGCCGTCTCCCCAAGGAAGGGCTGCGTGAGGGCGAAGACCGTGCCCTCCCCCACCGCCAGCGGCGCATCCGCGCGGCGCGAGGGAAGAACGCGAACCGTCTCGATCCCGAGGGCCGAGAGCAGCGAAAGCGCCTGGTCCTCCACCACGTCCGGCAGCGCGCCGACGAGGAGAAGCTGGCGCTCCGGACTCTCGGGCAGGACAGGCACCATCGATTCGAGGCAGGCGTCCTCGCCTTGCGTGAACGTCGTCTCGATGCCGGAGCCGGAATAGTTCAGCACCGCGACATGCGGCGCGTATTTCCGCGTCAGCCGCTCCGCCGCACGGCTGAGATCGAGCTTGATGACCTCGGAGGGGCAGGAGCCGACGAGGAAGAGCCGTCGTATATCGGGCCGCCGCGCCAGCAGGCGCTCCACCTCCCGGTCAAGCTCGTCATGCGCGTCGGCGAGGCCGGCGAGATCCTTCTCCTCGAGAATCGCCGTGCCGAAGCGCGGCTCGGCGAAGATCATCACGCCGGCGGCCGATTGAAGGAGATGCGCGCAGGTGCGGCTGCCGACGACGAGGAAGAACGCGTCCTGCATCTTCCGGTGGAGCCAGATGATTCCCGTCAGCCCGCAGAAGACCTCGCGCTGGCCGCGCTCTTTCAGAACGGGCGCCTCGCGGCAACCCTTGGCGGGGGCGTCGGAGAGGGTGAAGGGCCGGTTCACGCCGCGCCCCCCTGAAGCCGCGCCATGCGCAGCTTCCAGAGGAACTGCCCGGCGTTGATGACGTAGGCGGCGTAGGCGGCGAGCGCGAGCGCCATCAGCTCGAAGGGCGTCAGAACGCCGGACCAGAGCGCCCAGAGATAGGCGGTGTGGAGCGCGATCACGAGGAAGCTGAACACATCCTCCCAGAAGAAGGCCGGGGCGAAGAGCCAGCGCCCGAACACGACCTTCTCCCAGATCGCCCCGGTGACCATGATCGCGTAGAGAAAGCCCGTCTTCACGACGATGGAGATCGTGGCCGCCCCATAGCCCTCGCCCGTGGCGAGGAAGCGGAGCACGAGCGCGAGCGAGGCGAGGAAGACGAGGAACTGCACCGGCGCGAGAACGCCCTGAACGAGCGTCCAGACCGTGTCGTCACGCCGCCGCCGCTCCTCCGCCGTGTAGAGCGGCCGGGCGCGGGCTTTCCCCGTCAACCCTTCCCGCCGGTCTTCGCCTTTCGGCATCCTGTCGCCTCCCGCCTTTCGGCCTTGGATGAACGATATGTTTCGGCGCGAAGGACTGTCAATTGAAACTTACAGTTTTTCGCCGTTCCGTCAGGATGCGGAGACAGACGCCGCCCGGGGAGGAGGAGGCGTCAAGACACTGAAAATGTTCGTATTTAGCACGCCCCCCTCAACCTGCGCGCGAGAATTCCGGCGGGAATGTTCACGATGCGAAAATCGTTGTCAGGTTTTTTTGACAATCGGGTGCGAACGCGGCACAGTGTCGCCAAGCTGCTTCGAGTCGGCCGACGAAGACACGCCGGAAGCTTGGAGGCGGGCCCAAACCCGGGAGATGCGGGTTATGCAGAAAGACGTACGTTCGCCAGCCCGAGACAGGGGCGCGCCGCTTCGCAGCGAATTCACTTCGCTCGCCAGCCGCGCGCTCGCCGTTCTCGCGGCCCGGTGCCCGCGGAGCGGGGAAACGGCGGAGCCTTCGCTCCTGGCCTTGCTGGAGACGGCGGCCTTCGAGCAGGATCGCGCAAAACGGCTGAAGGTGCTCGACGAGCTTCAGGGTTTGGGCGTCAGCGACGAGAGCATCGTCGATCTCTACATTCCCGCACTCGCCCGCCGGCTCGGCGAGGACTGGTGCGACGACAAGCGGAGCTTCGCCGAGGTCTCCATCGCCGTGGCGCGGCTTCAGTCCATGCTGCACGACATCGCCGTGGACTGGGCGCAGGAGCGGCCGGGCGCGGCGGATGCGCTGGAAGTCCTCATCGTGGTGAGGGACCAGGAATACCACACGCTCGGCGCGCTGATCGCCGCCACGCAGTTCCGCCGCGCCGGCGCGGAGACGCGCATCGCCCTCGGCGTCACGGACGGTGAAATTCTCGCGGAAGCGCTATATAGCAAGGTGGACTTGGTCGCCATTTCGGCTTCGAGCGGGGAAAACCTTGATTCCGTTGCGAGACTGGTGGAAAAACTCAAGCAGAGAGAGGACGCGCCGGTCGTGGCCGTCGGCGGATCGGCGCTCATGTCCTGCGATGACCTCGCAGCGCGCGTCGGCGCAGACATCGCGACTTGCGATCCGCGAGAGGCGCTGCGGCTGTGCGAACTGACAAGGTCGAAAGACGACAGGACGAAAGCGGGCGGCCGCAAGCCGCCCCAGTCAGCGTCGGCGCCGTGAGCGCCCGGGACGGTTCCCTCTGGCCCGGCCGGACGCTCCCCCAGATCGCGCCGGAAATCCTCACCGACATTCTCGCCCGCGCTTCCGACATCGCCATCGTCGTGGCCGACGGCGGGCTCGTGATGTCCCTGCTCATCAACCCGAACAACCGGTCCTTCGGTCGGCTCGACCATTGGCAGGGCCGCGACCTCAGGGACTTCCTGACGCCGGAGAGCGTGCCGAAGCTCGACGCGAAGCTGGCCGCGGCGGCGACGGGCGGGGACATTTCCGGGCCCATCGAGCTGAACCACTCCGACAACGCGACCTGGGAATTCCCGATTCGCTATACGCTCCACCCGCTCGGGCGGGACGGGGCGATTCTCATGCTGGGGCGGGACCTTCGCCCCATCGCCGAGGTGCAGCTGCAACTCGCCAAGGCGCAGCTCGCGCTGGAGCGGGACCATGAGGCGCAGCGGGAATTCGACACGCGCTATCGCGTGCTCCTCAACGTCACGCATGATGCGGTCGTCTTCGTCGCCATCGGCAGCGGACGGATCACGGACCTCAACAAGGCCGCCGCCGCCCTCCTCGGGTCGCAGCGCGATTCGCTGATCGGCGCGCCCTTCGCGCAGGAATTCGAATCGCGCCGGGGCGGCGAGGTGATCGAGAGCCTGATCGGCGCGGTTGACCGGGGGCCGACCGAGCTCCGCACCCGCCGCGGCGGCCGAGATGTGCGCGTCAGCCCAACCCTCTTCCGCGCCGCCGGGGAGCGTCTGCTCGTCTGCCGGATCGACCGGGAAGGCGGGGCCGAGCGGGGCGGCGACGAGCTGACTGAAGGGCTCCAGGGCCTCTACCGCGAAGGGCCGGACGCCATAGTCTTCACAGGGGCGGACGGCGTGATCCGCGCGGCGAACGACGCCTTCCTCGCGATGATCGAGGCGGCGGACCTCGCCGCGCTCAAGGGCCGCCTCTTCTCGGACTTCTTGGGCCGTGGCGGCGTGGACATGCGCATCCTGACCGAGAACGCCGCGCGCGCCGGTCAGATTCGCCTCTACGGCACGCGCCTCTCCGGCGTCTTCGGCGCGGAGGTCCCCGTCGAGATTTCCGCGACCTATCTCGAGGACAGGACGCGCCCCGCATACGCCTTCGTCATCCGGGACGCCGGGCGCGCGGAGGGCGTGCGCGCCGCGGCCGGCGCGGGCGCCGCCGCAGCGATGGACGATCCGTCCCGCTCCGTCGTCGACCTCGTGGGCTCCACGACGCTCCGCGAGATCGTCGCGGAGACGACCGAAGTGGTCGAGAAGATGTGCATCGAGACGGCCGTATCCCTCACCAACAACAACCGCGTCGCGGCGGCGGACATGCTCGGCCTCTCGCGCCAGAGCCTCTATGTGAAGCTGCGGAAATACGGCCTGCTGGAACGCGGCTGAGGCTCCCGCCGCCGCCCTTCCCCCGCAATTCCCCCCGATGGAACCCGCCCCCGCAAACGGGGGCGTTTTTCTGTTGAACGGGCGCCGACTGTCAGTAATATCTGACAGTCATGAGCGTCAACCAAACGATACAGGTTCACCGCGCGCCCGACCCGGCGGCGCTCCTTGAACTCGTAAAGCCGATCACCTGGTTTCCTCCGATCTGGGCCTATCTCTGCGGCGCCGTCTCCTCCGGCGAGCCATTGCTGGAAAACTGGGGCCTCGCCCTCGTCGGCATGGCGCTCGCGGGGCCGATCACCTGCGGCATGAGCCAGGCGGCGAACGACTGGTGCGACCGGCATGTGGACGCGATCAACGAGCCGAACCGGCCGATTCCCTCGGGCCGCGTGCCGGGCCGCTGGGGCCTCTACGTCGCGCTGGCGATGTCCCTCGTCTCTCTGGCTGTCGGCTGGACGCTCGGCCCCTGGGGCTTCGGCGCGACAGTCTTCGGCGTTCTCGCCGCCTGGGCCTATTCGGCGGAGCCGGTGCGGCTGAAGCGGTCGGGCTGGTGGGGGCCGGGGCTGGTCGGCCTCTGCTATGAGGGGCTGCCGTGGTTCACAGGCGCCGCCGTCCTCGCCGCCGGGGCGCCGGCATGGGAGGTCGTCGCCATCGCCGCGCTCTATGCGCTCGGCGCGCACGGGATCATGACTCTCAACGATTTCAAGGCGCTGGAGGGCGACCGGAAGATGGGCGTCAATTCCCTCCCGGTCACGCTCGGGCCCGAACGGGCCGCGCGCTTCGCCTGCTGGGCGATGGCCGTCCCGCAGGTCGGCGTCGTCGGCCTCCTTCTCCTCTGGGGGCGCCCCGCCTTCGCCGCCGCCGTGCTCGCCCTCCTCGTCGCCCAGCTCTTCGCGATGCGCGTCCTGCTGCGGGACCCGAAGGGGAAAGCGCCCTGGTATAACGGCGTCGGCGTCGTCCTCTACGTCTCCGGCATGATGGTCTCCGCCTTCGCGCTGAGGGGTTTGTGATGGGCCTTTCCTGGTTCTCCATCGTCCGGCTCGGCCTCGTGCAGATGGCGCTCGGCGCCGTCGTCGTGCTCACGACCTCGACGCTGAACCGCTTGATGGTGGTGGAGCTCGCGCTCCCCGCCGCCCTCCCCGGCGCGCTCGTCGCGCTCCATTACGGCGTGCAGATCAGCCGGCCGCGCTGGGGCTTCGCGGCGGATTCCGCGGGGCGGCGGACGCGCTGGATCGTCCGCGGCATGGGCCTCCTCGGCCTCGGCGCCGCACTCGCCGCGCTGTCCGTCATCGTGCTGGAGACGCGCTTCGCGGAGGGCCTCGCGCTCTCCATCCTCGCCTATGCGCTGATCGGTTTCGGCGTTGGCGCCTCGGGCACCTCCCTCCTCGCGCTCCTCGCCGCCGGCGCGGCGGAGCGGCGGCGGGCGGCGGCGGCCTCCATCACCTGGCTGATGATGATCTTCGGCATCGCCGTCACGGCCGGAACGGTCGGCGCGCTGCTCGATCCTTACACCCACGCCCGCCTCATGGTCATCGTCGCGGCGGTGACAGGCGGCGCCTTCCTCGTCACCTGCCTCGCGGTCCGGGGGATCGAGCGCCGCCTCGCGCCGACGCCGCCGCAGCCCGAGGGCGCGCCCTTCATGGAGGCTTTGCGCGAGGTCTGGGCGGAGCCGAAGGCGCGGATGTTCACGCTTTTCGTCTTCCTCTCGATGACCGCCTATTTCATGCAGGAGCTGATCCTGGAGCCCTATGCGGGCCTCGTCTTCGGCTTCACGCCCGGCGCCTCCACCGGCCTCTCGGGCGCGCAGCACGCCGGCGTCTTCGCCGGAATGCTGCTGGTCGGGATCGCCTGCACCGGCTTCCGCATCGGCGCGCTCCGCTCCTGGGTCGCGGCGGGCTGCGTCGGCTCGGCCGGCGCGCTCGCGCTCATCGCCGCGCTCGGGCCGATGGGGCCGGGCGCGCCGCTCGTGCCCGCGGTCGTCCTCCTCGGCTTCTTCAACGGCATGTTCGCCGTCGCCGCCATCGGCGCGATGATGGCGCTGGCCGGCGAGGGGCGGGAGCGGCGGGAGGGCACGCGCGTCGGCCTCTGGGGCGCGGCGCAGGCGCTTGCCGCCGGTTTCGGCGGCCTCCTCGGGGCGACGGCGGTCGATGTTTCACGGAGCCTCGTCGGCGCGGACGCGCCGGCTTTCGGGCTCGTCTTCGCGGCGGAGGCGGCGCTCTTTCTCGCCGCCGCGCTCATGGCCATGAGAGTTATGGAAGGCGGCCGCATGGCGATGCGCGCCGCCGCCTTGCCGGGAGAATGAGGATGCAGGACAGGGATTTCGATGTGGTCGTCGTCGGCGGCGGGCCCGCCGGCGCCACGGCGGCGGAGGACCTCGCGCGCTCCGGCGTCCGGGTCGCGATGCTGGACCGGGCCGGGCGGATCAAGCCCTGCGGCGGCGCCGTCCCGCCCCGGCTGATCCAGGATTTCCATATTCCGGACAGCCAGATCGTCGCGAAGATCGAGACGGCGCGGATGATCTCCCCCACCGGCCGCGCCGTCGATATCCCGATCGAGAACGGCTATGTCGGGATGGTGGACCGGGAGCATTTCGACGAATTCCTGCGCGTCCGCGCCGCCGATGCTGGCGCCGCCCGCTTCACCGGCACCTACAAGCGGATCGAGCGGGATGCGGGCGGCCCCCGCGTCGTCTATCGCGACAAGGCGAGCGGCGAGGAGCGGGAGCTGTCCTGCCGCCTCGTGATCGGGGCGGACGGCGCGCGCTCGGATGTCGGCCGGCAGGAAGTGCCGGGGGGGGACAAGATCCCCTATGTCATCGCCTATCACGAGATCATCGCCGCGCCGGCGGCCGGGGGCGCCTATGACGCTACGCGCTGCGACGTGATCTATGACGGGGTCGTCTCGCCCGACTTCTACGGCTGGGTCTTCCCCCACGGCGCCTCCGCCTCCGTCGGCATGGGCACGGGCGTGGACGGGGTGGACCTGAAGAAGGCCACCGCCCTCCTCCGCGAATCCTCGGGCCTCACCGGTTGCGAGACGATCCGGAGGGAGGGCGCGCCGATCCCCCTCAAGCCGCTCGACAAGTGGGACAACGGGCGGGACGTGGTGCTGGCCGGCGACGCGGCGGGCGTCGTCGCCCCTTCTTCCGGCGAGGGCATCTACTACGCCATGGTCGGCGGCCGCGTCGCGGCCACGGCTGCGGCCGCCTGCCTCGCCAGCGGCCGCGTGAAAGACCTCCAGCTCGCGCGCAAGCTCTTCATGAAGGAGCACAAGACCGTCTTCAACGTGCTCCGCGCGATGCAGGACGCCTATTACAAGTCGGACGAGCGGCGGGAGCGGTTCGTCTCCCTCTGCCATGACGTGGACGTGCAGCGCCTGACCTTCGAAGCCTACATGAACAAGAAGCTGGTGAAGGCGCGCCCGCTGGCGCATATCAAGATTGCGATCAAGAACATCGCGCACCTGACCCGGCTCATTCCCGCGGTGTCCACATGAACCAGATGAGCAACCGGGCGCTGATCCCCGCCTGGGTGGAGGGCGCGCTCCAGCCGGTCGAGAAGCTGGAGGCGCATCAGCGCGGCCTCCGGCACAAGGCCGTCTCCGTCTTCCTGATGGAGGGGGATTTCCTCCTGATCCAGCGCCGCGCGATGGGCAAATACCACACGCCCGGCCTCTGGGCGAACAGCTGCTGCACCCATCCGCACTGGGGAGAGGACCCGGGCGACTGCGCCCGCCGGCGGCTGATGGAGGAGCTCGGCGTCGCCGGGGTGACGCTCCGCCACGCCGACCGGGTGGAATATCGCGCCGATGTCGGCGGCGGGCTGATCGAGCATGAGGTCGTCGACCTCTATATCGGCGAGGCGCCGGAAGGGCTCGAAATCCATCCCGACCCCGAAGAGGTGATGGACTGGGAATGGATCGACGTGGAGGACCTCGCGGACGAGATCGGGGAGGACCCGTCGCGCTTCACGCCCTGGCTCCGGATCTACATGGAGAAGCACCGCAACGCGATCTTCGGGCCGCGGGTGGAGGCTGCCGAGTAACCCTGCGCATGACGCGCTCCTGAGCGAAAGGCCCCGGTCAGCGCCGGGGCCTTTCGCGTTTCAGGCGCGTTTCTCGCCGAATTTCGGGGATGCGACGCCGAGCGCCGAGAGCGCCTCCGCCTCGATATCCGCGGCCGTCAGCCCGGCGTCGGCGTACATCGCCGCTGGGCTCGCATGTTCGATGAAGCGGTCGGGGAGCGTCATCGTCCGGATTCTGAGCCCGCGGTCGAGCCGGCCGGTCCGCGCGAGGAAGTGGAGCACATGGGCGCCGAAGCCGCCCGCCGCCCCCTGCTCCACCGTGATCAGCGCCTCGTGATGCGCGGCGAGCTGGGCGATCAGGTCTTCGTCCAGGGGTTTCGCGAAGCGCGCGTCCGCCAGCGTGACGGAAACGCCCCGGCGCGCCAGCGCCTCGGCCGCGAGCCGGCATTCGGAGAGATGCGCGCCGAAGGAGAGGAGCGCGAGCCGCGTCCCCTCCTGCACCACCCGGCCCTTGCCGATGGCGAGCGACGTTCCCCGCTCCGGCATGTCGACGCCCACGCCCTCGCCCCGCGGATAGCGGAAGGCGATGGGCCCCTCGTCATGCGCCGCCGCGGTGGCGACCATGTGGACCAGCTCGGCCTCGTCCGCCGCCGCCATCACCGTAAAGCCGGGGAGGTTGGCGAGATAGGCGACGTCGAAGCTCCCCGCATGGGTCGCCCCGTCCGCGCCGACGAGCCCCGCCCGGTCTATCGCGAAGCGCACGGGCAGGCCCTGCAGCGCCACGTCATGCACCACCTGGTCATAGCCGCGCTGCAGGAAGGTCGAATAGATCGCGCAGAAGGGCCGGAGCCCGGAGGCCGCCATGCCTGCGGCGAAGGTCACGCCGTGCTGCTCCGCGATGCCGACGTCGAAGACCCGCGCGGGAAAGCGCTTCGCCATGATGTCGAGCCCGGTGCCCGAGGGCATGGCGGCGGTGACGGCGACGATGCGGGAATCCCGCGCCGCCTCCTCCGTCAGCGCATTGCCGAAGACGGAAGTGTAGGCCGGCGCGTTCGACTTGCCCTTCGCCTGCTTGCCGGAGACGACGTCGAACTTCGAGACGCCGTGATACTTGTCCGCCGAGGCCTCCGCCGGGGCGTAGCCCTTGCCCTTCACCGTCAGCGCGTGGATCAGCACCGGCCCCGTCGCTCGCGCCCGCGCGGCGCGGAGCACGGGCAGAAGCTCGGAAAGGTCGTGCCCGTCCACCGGGCCGATATAGGTGAAGCCCAGCTCCTCGAAGAGCGTGCCGCCGGTCCCCATGCCGGTCACAAGCTGACGCGCGCGGCGCGCGCCCTCGCGGAACGGGCCGGGCAGCGCCGCCTCGAAGCCCTCCGCCATCTGGTGCAGCGGCGTGTTCGCATAGAGGCCGGAAAGATATTTCGACATCGCGCCGACGGGCGGGGCGATGGACATCTCGTTGTCGTTGAGGATGACGAAGAGCCGCCGCTTCTCGTGCCCCGCATTGTTCAGCGCCTCATAGGCCATGCCGGCGGAGATCGAGCCGTCGCCGATCACGGCCACGGCGTCCCCCGTCGGCCGCCCCATGTCCCGGCCCACGGCGAAGCCGAGCGCGGCGGAGATCGAGGTGGAGGAATGGGCGGCGCCGAACGGGTCGTATTCGCTCTCGCTCCGCTTCGTGAAGCCGGAAAGTCCGCCTTCCTGCCGCAGCGTGCGGATACGGTCCCTCCGGCCGGTCAGGATCTTGTGGGGGTAGCACTGATGCCCGACATCCCAGATCAGCTTGTCCACCGGCGTGTTGAAGACGGCGTGGATCGCCACCGTCAGCTCGACGACGCCGAGCGAGGAGCCGAGATGCCCCCCGGTTTCCGAAACGGCGTCGATCGTCTCCGCCCGCAGCTCCTTTGCGAGCTGCGCAAGGTCGCGGTCGGAGAGGGCGCGGAGGTCGGCGGGGCCGGCGACGCGGTCCAGAACGGGCGTGACAGGGCGGGGCATTTCATGCTCCTCTCAGAAAAAAGCTCCGTGGGCCGGTGAGGGCCGCACGGAGCCAGGTTCCTGCATCCAACAGGAGGGGAGACCGGGGGCCCGGAAGGGCCCCCGGATGTCAGGCCCCGTGAGGGGCCCGACCTTGCCGGGGGCTGGTGCGCGCACCTTCGCCCCTCATTCGTAGACGGGGGCGCCGGGCGCGGCGAGCTCCGGCCAGTCCGTGATCATCGGCGTGCCCTGCATGGGCTTGGAATAGCCCTTGTGGCACGTCGCGCAGGCGGCCTTCGGCGCATCGGCGTGGACCGGGCCGAGCCGGTTCGCGGGGTATGTATCCCGCAGCGGCTCGAGGTAGTTCGCATTCACGTCCCGCACCATGTCGATTCCCATGAGCGCGGTGGCCCATTGCGGCGTGACCTGCGCGGGGTCATAGAACGCCCGGCTGTTGTGGCAGAAATTGCAGTTCACGTTCAGCGAGTTGGAGAAGTAGTTCATCAGGCTGTAGGTGCGCTCGGTATCCTGCCAAGTGGGCGTGCCGGCGTTCACGACGCGGGGTTCGAGGTCATGGACCTTGATGTTCCCCTCCTCGACCAGCAGCTTCTGCAGCATGTCCGAGGGCAGCGAGGTGGAGCCCGAGACGGTCGTCACCCGGTTCTGCACCGCGCCCCAGCCCGCCATCGTCTCCACCGTCGGGTCGACGCGGAACCAGATGTTGGAGGGCACGTTCTCCCCCCGGTGGCAGGTGTAGCAGTTGACGCCCGTGCCGTTGACCGCGACATGCCCCGCCCAGTCGTCGTTGATCGTCTGGGTCATCTGGATCATCCGGCGGGCGACGACCTTGGTGTAGAGGTCGTCGGCGCCGTACGTCTCCAGCCCGCCATCGCCGTGGCAATAGGCGCAGCCCTGGTCGGGGGCCACCCAGGAGGTCATCGCCAGCATCAGCCGGTTGAAATTGTCCTCCGTCAGGTCGCCGAGGACCTGGACGTTCTCGTAGATGTCCTTCGCCAGCGCCGCCCCCTCCTCAGGGATATAGGGCGGGTCGCTGTAGATCTCCTCGTAGAGGGCGATCGTCGGGTCGGCGTCGACCGGGAACTTCGTCACCGACATGCCGGTGCCGCGCGGGCCGGTCTGCGAGGACTCGGTCATGTAGGGCCAGCCCCACACCACCAGCATCGCCGCGACGAAGACCGCCCCGCCAATGCCGCCCATCAGGAAGATCGGCTGGAACGGATCCGTCGGATTCTTCCGGTTCCATTCCGAGAACCATTTGGGAAACATCTCAGTTCCCTCCCGCGCTGTAGGCTTCGTAGCCGTAGTCGCCCAGATATTCGGGGGCGAAGTGGTGCTCGACCGCCCATAGGTACCAGTTGTCGACCACGGTGCCGGTCAGAAGGATGCCGATGCCGCCGGTGATCGGGGTGAGGACGGCGAACCACCACGCCCAGCGGTGAATGCCCTCCATCGTCGCGTTGAAGCCCATCGTCCAGCGCCAGAAGAGCGCGGCCCGCTCCGAGGCTGTGCCCCGGTCCGCGATCTGTTCGAGCTCCCGGTCGCCGCCGAAGCGGGTGACCGCGAGGATCGTAGCGCCGTGCATGGCGAAGAGAAGCGCCGAGCCGTAGAGGAAGACGATCGAGAGCGCGTGGAACGGGTTGTAGTAGAGGTTGCCGTAGCGGATCGAGAAGGCCGTGGTCCAGTCCAGATGCGGGAAGATGCCGTATGGCACCCCTTCGGACCATGACCCCATGAGGATCGGCCGGAAGAGCCCGAGCACGAGGAAGAGCCAGATCGCCGCGGCGAAGGCCCAGGCGACATGCTTGCCCATCTTGTGCTCGGCCGCGAGCAGATAGGCCCGCAGCCACCACGATATCACCGATACGAGCAGGAAGAAGCTGGCGATGATGTACCAGCCCCCGTCCCGCAGCGGCGGCATCTGGAGCCCGTATTCCGGGCTCGGCGGCTCGAGCGCGAGCCAGAAGCCCTGGCGCAGGAATTCGGGGATCGACCAGCCGACCTGCGCCAGCATGTTGAGCCCGATGATGTTGAGCGCCAGCGTGCCGGTGGCGAGGCCGATGAGCCCCGTCCAGCCGAGATAGATCGGCCCGATCTGCGCGTTCCCCATCCAGCCGACGAGGGAGGAGAAGAAGGGCTTGCCCACCCGCTCCCGCGTCATCCGTCCGTTGTCGTCCAGGCCCATCTCGGGAACGCCCTGGACCTGCACCTGGGTGAAGATGTTCTGATATTCGGGCATCTCACATGCCTCCCGTCGCGGTGGCGGCGATGCCGGCCTCGGTCGGGCTCGGCGTCGGCCAGATCGGCAGTTCGAGCCACCAGTTCCACCATTCCGGCCATCCCTCGGTCCATACCGGCCCGGAGATCACGATGCAGACGGCGGACCAGAAGCCGGCGTTGAGCGCCAGCAGCAGGCCGACCCGGTGAATGCCGAGCGTGCCGACCGAATAGCCGATGAAGTCGCGGAAGAAGGTGTCCTCATGGTCCGGGCTCTTCATCTCCTCCCCCTTCTCGGGGTTGGCGGCGGAGAGGATCAGGCCCCCGTGCAGCGCCAGCGCGAGGCAGGTGGCGAAGAAGAACGTCACCGCCAGCATGTGCGCCGGGTTGTAGTGGAAGTGGAGATAGGCGTAGCCGGTGTTCGAAACCCAGTCGAGATGGGAGAAGATGCCGTAGGGGAAGCCATGCCCCCAGGCGCCCATCAGGAAGGGCCGGAACACCACCAGCGTCACATAGGCGAAAATCGCGACGCCGAAGGCGACGGGCACATGATAGCCCATGCCGAGCTTGCGGCAGATCTCCACCTCGCGCAGCGCCCAGCTCACGAAGGCGCCGATGGCGCAGAAGGTGATGATCTGCCAGAGCCCTCCCTCCATCAGCGGCGCGAGGCCGAGGCCGTAGGAAAGGTCGGGCGGCGCGATGTTGATCAGCCAGGGGTTCCATTCCCCCTGCTGCGCCGCGCCCCAGAAGATGAGGACCGTGCCGAGCGCGGCGAAGAACGCCGTCGTCACGCCGAAGAAGCCCACATAGAAGGGTCCGACCCAGAAGTCGAAGAGGTCGCCCCCGATCAGCGTCCCTCCGCGGACGCGGTATTTTCGCTCGAAGCTCAGTAGCGCCATGTCTCTCGCCTCCGCTGGAATGCGGCCCTTCCCGGTCAGATGTCATCCGGCTTTCCGGATCGCTGCGGGCGGGCCAGCCGCCCGCAGCCTTGTCGTCGGCGACCCTGGCCAAGGCCGCCGCGCGTTAGCACGCGGGGGTCAGCCCCCGGCGGCCTTCTGCGCGGCAAGCTCGAACCAGTTGAAGTGGTCGGTGCTGAGCAGGACGAGGTGAATCATCGCCGCCAGCAGGAACAGGAAAACGCCCTGCGCCACGAAGACGCGACGCGGGTCGAAGACCAGCCAGATCTTGTAGAACTTGCTCATCTCGTTCTCCTCAGAACCACGGGCGCCAAATGAACACGGCCAGATGAGCGACGACTGCCACGATGGTGAACAGCGTGAGCCCGCTCATGTAGACCGAGTGCAGTTCCTGCGCCTGGTCGTCAGTGAGACCTGTGAACGACAGGTCGGTACGATCAGCCATAAACTCTCCTCCGGATCGTTAGACTGACGCCGCGCCTCCCGGCGGCCGGGGTCTTTCGGGGTTTTCGCCCCTCAGACGATCCGCCGACCCGGTCGGGCCGGCGAATGGGGTTGCCCGCGTGAAGCATCACACGGAGAAAATCAGCGGCGTGATCTCCCACGCCTTCGCCCAGGCCCGCGCCACCGGCCCCGGCCCGCCGCGCCCGGTGAGGCGCGCATGGAGGCAGAAGCCGAAGGCGACCGGCAGGGCCGCAAGGAAGATCAGCGCGAAGTAGATCCAGAACTCCGCGCGCGGCTTGCGTTCGGCGTGATGGATCGGGCCGTTCGACGTCTGGTCGGTCATGCCGTTCCTCCCTTCGGAACATCGGCGCCGCCGGGCCGGAGCGCGGCGACAGTTTCTCTCCCCACATGGCTCGCCCCGGCCTTCAGCGCGGCGCTTTCGGCGGCGTCGCGGAGGGACTTGGCGGCGGAGATGCGGGTGAGGATCGGGTGCTCGGCGACGATCCGCTCCAGCAGTTCCTGCGCGTCCCCGTCCCAGGGGAGGTCGCGGCGGAGCGTGGTCGGCGTCGCCTCCGCCCGGTCCATGTCGGAGCCGAGCGGGAGAATGTGGAAGAGCGCGTCGAAGAGCGCGTTGCAGACCTCCTGCAGGAGGTAGGTCGCCCCGGCGTATCCCATGAAGGGCGTGCCCGTCGCCCGGCGGATCGCGGCGCCGGGGAAGCTCGCGGGGATGAAGGCCGGCTTCGGGCCGAAGCCGCCCGCCATCTCCGCCATGTACATCTTCTCGTTTATCGAGCCGAGGACGACCAGCGGCCGCCGCCCGTGGATCAGCGCCCTGACCTCGTCATTGTCCGTCTTCTTGCCGCGGATGCGGGAGACGGCGAAGGCGCAGGGCAGGCCCAGCTCGTCTTCGAGGAAATGGCGGATGCCGCGAGCGTAGGTCTCGTTCGCCGCGATGCCGAAGCTCGCCGTGGCGAAGAAATCCTGCGTCACCGAACGCCAGAGATCCCAGACCGGCTTGATCGTCGAGTGCTTCTCGCGCTCGATGAAGGGCTCGGGGTCGAGCCCCAGCATCTCGCCGAGCGTGCGGAGGAATTTCGTCGTCGAGTCGAGCCCGACCGGCGCCTGGAGATAGGGCTTGCCCAGAACCTCCGCGAGGCCGCGGCCGAATTCGCGGTACATCACGACATTCGCTTCGGCGTTCACCAGCTTCGGCATCTCGGCCAGATGCGCGCCGAGCGGCATGACCATGTTGATCTCGGCGCCGATCCCCTCGATGAGCCGGCGGATTTCCGCGAGGTCGGAGGGCATGTTGAAGACGCCGTACATCGGCCCGAGGATGTTGACCCGCGGCTTCTGCCCTTCTTCGAGCGGCTTGGTGGAGGGCGCGCGGCCCTTCGTCATGCCGAATTCGGTGAAGAGCCAGGTCATCGCCCGGTCCGCCGCCTCCCACTGATCCTCGTCGATCGTACGGGGGAGGAAGCGCTGGATGTTCGTGCCCTGCGGGGTGACGCCGCCGCCGATCATCTCCGCGATTGAGCCGGTGACGACCACCGCGGGCAGCGCCGGGTCGAGCGTCTTCCAGGCGCGCTTCATCGCGCCCTCCGTCCCGTCCCGCCCCAGTTCCTCTTCGCCGAGACCGGTGACGACGATGGGCAGCTCATGCGGCGGCAGGCCGTCCGTATAGTGCAGGACGGAGGTGACGGGCAGGTTCTCGCAGCCCACCGGGCCGTCGATCACGACCTGAAGGCCCTTGGCGGCGCAGAAGGCGTAGATCGCCCCCCAATAACCCCCGGCGCGATCATGATCCGTGACGAGCATCAGATCATCTCCCCGGTCGGGGTCTGGGCCTTCGCGCGTTGGCGCTCGAGCGCCTCGCGCTGCTTGCGGTACCGGTCGCGGTAGCCGGGGCGCGAGATCGGCTCGCCCTCCCAGATCCCTGCGGCGTCGCCCTCGCCCACGCCCTCGAAGAAGGCCTTCATTCCATCCATGCGGC
>JAUIDE010000139.1 GCA_030429105.1 Alphaproteobacteria bacterium | reverse complement strand
CTGCTTTTTTGAGCGGCGGGACTTTTTAGTAGGTATGCTTCACACTCGATAGGGATGCATCATCCCCCTGTCGGGCCGATGATGTCGGGGTTAATTATCGGAGATTTGATCGTCGGACAGATCGCCCTGCAGATCGTGGCGAAGGCGGAGACGATGGGCGTCCATCCCGGCTTCGCGCTCAACCCGCCCTCGGGGCCCGAAGGCGTCTTCACCGTCTCGGTCTATCCGGATGACATCACGCATGAGCGGGTGGTGCATTTCGACCAGTATTCGGGGGAGGTCCTCTTCGACATGAAGCTGGCCGATCTCGGCGCCCTCGGGCGGGCGGCGGAATGGGGGATCAGCGTGCATATGGGGCAGGAATTCGGGCTGGTGAACCAGATCGCGATGCTGCTCGCCTGCATCGCCATCGTCCTGATGTCCGTCGCCGCGATGGTCATGTGGTGGAAGCGGCGGCCCGCGGGCGGGCTCGGCGCGCCTTCGGTTCCGGCGGATTTCCGCGTTACGAAGGGGATCGCGCTCGTGACGCTCGCGCTCGCGGTCTTCTTCCCGCTCGTCGGGCTCAGCCTCGCGGTGATGCTGCTGATCGACCTCGTGCTGCCGAGGGCGCTGCGGGCGCGGGTGGCATAGGGCGGGACGGCCTCGAAAAGCGACCTTCCGGTGGAAGGTCGCCGAGGCCGTTCGGGTGGAGGCGCAAGCCGGAGCCCGAGGGGCGCCAAGCTGCCGCGTCGGTCTGCATCGGTCCGCGGCCGCCCGGGTGGCCGCGTCTCGCGGCCGCCTGGGGGCGGGCGGCCGCGGGCCGATCCGCGGGGCGGATCGGCCGGGCGCTTCTTTTCGTGGTCGCAAGCAGCCCGAACGGAGAGCCGGCGAAAACCCCTACCCCGCCAGCGCCTTCGCCAGGTCCCGCGCCACGGCGAAGGCGCCTTTCACCTTCGCCTCGCCATCCTTCCAGTCCCGCCGGATGACAAGCTTGTTCTCCCGCAGCTTGGCGAGCCCGCGCTCCCCCTCGAGATAGCCGACGAGCCCGGCCGGGTTCGCCACCTTGTCACCCCGGAACTGGACGACGCAGCCGCGCTCGCCCGCGTCCAGCTTCTCGATGTTCGCCTTCCGGCACATCGTCTTGATCCGCACGATGCGAAGGAGCGTCTCCACCTCCTCGGGCGGCTTGCCGAAGCGGTCATGCAGCTCCGCGGCGAAGCCTTCGAGATCGCGCCGCGTCTCCAGCGCCGAAAGCCGGCGATAGAGGCCGAGACGGAGGTCGAGGTCCTCGACGTAAGTATCGGGAATGAGGACAGGAACGCCGAGGCTGATCTTGGGGGACCAGGTCTCCTCCAGCTCGGTCAATCCTTCGGCCTCGCCGGAGCGGAGCTTCGCGATCGTCTCCTCCAGCATCTCCTGATAAAGCTCGTATCCGACCTCCCGGATATGGCCGGACTGCTCCTCGCCGAGGAGGTTCCCCGCGCCGCGAATGTCCATGTCGTGGCTCGCCAGCGTGAAGCCCGCGCCGAGGCTGTCGAGCGAGGAGAGCACCTTCAGCCGCTTGTCCGCCGCCGGGGTCAGCGGCTTCTTCGGCTCAGTGGTGAAATAGGCGTAGGCGCGGACCTTGGAGCGGCCGACGCGCCCCCGGATCTGGTAGAGTTGCGCCAGCCCGAACATGTCCGCCCGGTGTACGATCAGCGTGTTCGCCGCCGGAATGTCGAGCCCGGATTCGATGATCGTCGTCGCCAGCAGCACGTCGTAACGCCCGTCGTAGAAGGCGTTCATCTTCTCGTCGAGCTCCCCCGCCGCCATCTGCCCGTGGCAGGTGACGAAGCTGACCTCCGGAACGTCCTTCCGGAGGAACTCCTCCATCTCCCCGAGATCGGAGATGCGCGGGACGACGAAGAAGCATTGCCCGCCGCGATAGCGCTCGCGCAGCAGCGCCTCCCGCACCGTCACCGCGTCGAAGGGTGCGACATAGGTGCGGACGGCGAGCCGGTCCACCGGCGGGGTCGCGATGATCGAAAGCTCGCGCACGCCGGACATGGACATCTGCAAGGTGCGGGGGATCGGCGTCGCCGTCATCGTCAGCACATGCACGTCGGAGCGCAGCCGCTTCAGCCGCTCCTTGTGGGCGACGCCGAAATGCTGCTCCTCGTCGATGATGAGGAGACCGAGATTGCGGAACTTCACGCCCTTGGCGAGAAGCGCATGGGTGCCGATGACGATGTCCACTGTCCCGTCCGCCAGCCCTTCCCGCGTCGCGTCCGCCTCCTTCTGGCCGATGAAACGGGAAAGCTGGCGCACCTTCAGCGGCAGGCCCTTGAACCGCTCCTTGAACCCCGCCGAATGCTGCCTGGCGAGGAGCGTGGTGGGGCAGATCAGCGCCACCTGCACGCCAGACATGGCCGCGACGAAGGCGGCGCGGAGCGCGACCTCGGTCTTGCCGAAACCGACATCGCCGCAGACGAGCCTGTCCATCGGCCGACCGGAGGACAGATCCTCCAGCACGTCCTCGATGGCGCGGAGCTGGTCTTCCGTCTCCTGCCAGGGGAACCGGGCGCAGAACTCGTCCCAGGCGTGTTCGGGCGGCGTGAAGCGCGGCGCCTCCCGCAGCATCCGCTCCGCGGCGACGCGGATGAGCTTTTCCGCCATGTCGCGGATGCGCTCCTTCAGCTTCGCCTTCTTCGCCTGCCAGGCGCCGCCGCCCAGCCGGTCCAGCAACCCTTCCGAATGGCCGTAGCGGGAGAGAAGCTCGACATTCTCGACCGGGAGATAGAGCCGGTCCCCCCCGTGATACTCGACCTCGAGGCATTCATGGGGCGCGCCGAGCGCCTCCACCGTCTTCATCCCCTGATAGCGCCCGACGCCATGCTCTACATGCACGACGAGATCGCCGACGGAGAGCGTCCCCGCCTCGGTGATGAAATTCTCCGCCTTGCGCCGCCGCGTCTTCCGCACCAGCCGCTCGCCGAGAATGTCCTGCTCCGCGATCACCGTGAGGTCGCCGGCGACGAAACCCTCCTCCAGCGGCCAGGTTACGAGCCGAAGCGCGCCCCGCTCCGTCGCCTCCACCTCGCTCCAGCGCGCGGCGGGCTTCGCGCCGGCGAGCCCGTGATCCTCCAGCATGGCGGCGAGCCGCTCCCGCGCCCCGTCCGACCACGCGGCGATCACGACGCGGCCCTTGGCCCGCCGGTCCCGCACATGGTCGGCCAGCGCGTCGAAGACGTTGACGCCCTCCATCTGCCGCTCGGGCGCGAAGTTCCGCCCGGCCCGCGCGCCGAGGTCGATTACGCCCGGCCCCGGCGCCTCCCGGTGCGGGGTGAAACGGCGCACGGGACGGCCCCGGAGCGCCGCCTCCATCTCCGCGGGCGGGAGGTAGAGCGCTGCGGGCGGCGGCGCCTTGTAGGCGGCGCCGCCGCCCTTGCCCTTCGTCGCCGCGCGCCGCGCCTCGTAATGCTCCTCGACCTGAGCCCAGCGCGCCTCCGTCGCCTCCTCCGCCCGGTGGTCGAAGGCGACGGGCGCGCCCGGCAGATAGTCGAAGAGCGTCTCCATCGCTTCATGGAGGAGCGGCGCCCAATGCTCCGCCCCCTGATGCTTCCGCCCCGCGCTCACCGCGTCATAGAGCGGGTCGTCGAGCCCCGCCGCGCCGAACATCTCGCGATAGCGACGGCGGAAGCGGGCGATGCTCTCCGCGTCGAGCGGCGCCTCCGTCGCCGGGGCGAGGTCGATCCGCCTGATGCGCTCGATCGTCCGCTGGCTCTCCGCCTCGAAGCGCCGCGCGCCGTCCAGCACGTCGCCGAAAAGGTCGAGCCGGACGGGATGCTCCGCCCCCGGCGGGAAGATGTCCACGATCCCGCCGCGGAGCGCGAAATCCCCCGGTTCCGTCACCGTTGAGGCCCGGTTGTAGCCGGAGCGGCTCAGGTAATCCGTAAGCGCCTCGAGGTCGATCCGCCCGCCCACGGCGGCCGAGAAACTCCCCGCCCGCACCGCCTCCCGCGCCGGGGCGCGCATCGAAGCGGCGTTCACGGTCGTGAGCACGACGGAGGGGGCGGAGAGCCCTTCGGCCAGCGCCGCCAGCGTCGCCATCCGCGTCGCGGTGATCTCCCCGTTCGGGGAAATCCGGTCATAGGGCGTGCAGTCCCAGGCCGGGAAGCGGAGCACGGGAAGCTCCGGCGCGAAGAAGGCGAGCGCGTCCGCCATCGCCGCGGCGCGCCGATCGTCCCGCGCCACATGGATCACCGGCCCGCCATGCGCGCGCGCGAGATCGGCGACGACCTTGGCGTCGAAGCCTTCCGGCGTGCCGCCGACGCGGAGGTCGGAGGCGGAGGGGGCTTCATCCTTCATCTGGGCTGGCTCCGGAAGGGGCGCAAACGCGCCACGGGGCGCGACCTAGCGCGCATCCGCCCCGGGCTCAACCCTCAGAACCCCCGCAGCAGCGCGTCCGTCCAGCCCGGCCCGTGCCGCGCCCCCGCGGCGGAGGCTGCGGCGAGCATGGACAGGACCGCCGCGGCGGCGGACCAGAGCCGCGCCCGCTCGAAGAGCCGCAGCAGCCCCTCCCGACCCGGTGAAATCTCCGCCGCCCGTACGATCGCGAAGCCGCCCCAGGCCGAGAGCGCGGCGGCCGGCGCGAGGAGGATAAGAAGCCCCAGCGCCGCCTCGCTCCCGCTCCGCCAGGCGTAGGTCCCGAGGAGCGCCACCACGAAGGCCCCCGCCCCCGCCGCCAGGCCCGCCCGCCGCCGGATCGTCCGCGCGAAGAGCGCTAGGTTCCGCAGGGCGAAGCGCTCGAACAGAGCCGCATCCTCCCCGCCCCGCCGCGCCCGAACGAACAGCTCGTTCGGCACGCCGAAGGTGTAATTGCAGACGAGCCCCCAGAAGAGCACGCCGAAGACCCAGTACCAGGGGCTCAGGAATGTCGCATGAGTCATCATCGAGAGGCGGCCCCGCAACTTGCCGCCTGCATCCTCGCATGGCACGAAGGGTCAGGCAAAGCGCAAAAAGGCGTCACCGATGGTCCAGACTCTCGCCGCTCCCTTCCCCCACACCCGCCCGCGGCGGACCCGTCAGGCCCCCTGGGTGCGGGACCTTGTGCGCGAGAACACGCTGACCGTGGGCGATCTCATCTGGCCGATCTTCGTGCGGGAAGGCGCGGACGGGGAGGAGCCGATCCCCTCCATGCCCGGCGTCTCGCGCCTCACCGTGGACCGTGCGGCGGACGCCGCGGCGCGCGCCGCCGATCTCGGCATTCCCTGCGTCGCCCTCTTCCCCTACACGCCGCAAGAGAAGCGGACGGAGGACGCGGCGGAGGCGTGGAACCCCGACAACCTCGTGAACAGCGCCACCCGCGCGATCAAGCGCCTCCGCCCCGGCCTCGGCGTGATGCTGGACGTGGCGCTCGACCCCTATTCCTCCCACGGGCATGACGGCATCCTGAGGGGCGACGAGATCGCCAACGACGAGACGCTGGTGGCGCTCGAACGCCAGTCCCTCTGCCAGGCCGAGGCGGGGGCGGACATTCTTGGCCCGTCGGACATGATGGACGGCCGCATCGGCGTGATCCGCGCGGCGCTGGAGGCGAACGACTTCACCAACACCCTCATCATGTCGTACGCCGCCAAATACGCTTCCGCCTTCTACGGGCCCTTCCGGGATGCGGTGGGGGCCAGCGGAACCCTGAAGGGGGACAAGAAGACCTACCAGATGGACCCGGCGAACGGAGACGAAGCCCTCCGCGAAGTCGCCATCGACCTCTCCGAAGGGGCGGACATGGTGATGGTGAAGCCCGGCATGCCGTATCTGGACATCTGCCGGCGCGTGAAGGCCGAGTTCGGCGCGCCCACCTACGCCTACCAGGTGAGCGGCGAATACGCGATGCTCGCCGGCGCCTGCGACGCGGGCTGGATGGACCGGGCGCGGGTGGTCGCGGAAAGCCTGATGGCGTTCAAGCGGGCCGGCTGCGACGGCGTGCTGACGTATTTCGCGGTGGAGATGGCGGAGGGGCTGCGGTGAGGGATGATTCCAGCCGCCTGCGAGAGACCGGACATTCGCGCGGATGCTCGGCGACGACTCGGCCAGTCAAAAAGTCCGGAAACGACGGAAGGCCACTTCCATGACAGGTGATCGCATGGGCGCAAGCCTGCGCCGCGCGATCCAACCGTCTCACACCTCGAAAGAATTGGTACGCCCTGCGGGACTCGAACCCACGACCCACTGATTAAAAGTTTGCAGGCGTCGGATCACGACAGGTCATCCTTTCTCATCGCAGTTCCCATGTTATTGACATAGCTTGCATTTATCAACCCGATTTGTCACTCTCATCACCAGTCGTTCCCGGCGGTCCTGTGACACCGGGAAGCTGTGTCACAAGGGAGGCGACAATGGCTCTGACAGAGAAGGGGATCGAGAAGCTGGAGCCGGGCGAGCGGACCGTCATCCATTGGGATGACCGGCAACCTGGGCTCGGACTGCGGGTCACTGCTAACGACGCTCGGGCTTGGGTCTTGGACTACCGGACCGCCGAAGGAACGCGCCGGCGCATGACCATAGGCAAGCCGTCGCTGCTCAGCCTCAAGGCCGCCCGGAAGCGGGCGAAGGCGCATCTTGGCAAGATCGAGGACGGGGCGGACCCCCTCGCCCGGAAGCGCGAGGTCAAGGCGGAGCCGACCGTAGCGGACCTGTGCACGATGTTCGATGAGAGATGGATCGTGAAGCGGCTGGGGCTCGGCAAGATGCAGCCCAGCACGGCGCACGAGTATCGTCGGCAGATCGCGAAATACATCGTCCCGGAGATCGGCAAGCGTCGTGCCACGACCATCGGGGAGACGGAGGTTGAGAAGCTGCGCTCGGGCCTGCCCGGCTTTCAGGGCAACCGAGTGATCGGGCTGATGCGGACGATCTACAGGAAATCGGCCATCTGGCTCCCGAAACTTGATCTGCGTGATCCTACTGCGACCGTTGACCGGGCGGCGGAGCCGAAGCGGATACGCACGCTTGACGCGGACGAGATGGGGCGGCTCGGTCAGGCTCTTGCCGCAGCAGAAGCACGTGAAGGTGCTCTCATGCAGGCGCTCTTGGCAATCAGGCTCGCCGCCGTCTCCGGGCTCCGGATTGATGAGGTGCGCCGCCTCCGCTGGGCTGACACAGATATGAGGTCCGGGCGCGCGATCCTGAGGCAGACAAAGACGGGGGATAGGGTGCACCGCCTCCCTACGCCTGCCCTTGCGGCGCTCGCTGCGGCTCCGAAGGCGGGCGAGTTCGTGATCTTCGGGCGGCGCACCGATCAACCGCTCGACTATTCGACCATCCGCCGTGTCTGGGCCGCACTGTGCAAAGAGGCAAAGATCGAGGGGGCGCGGCTTCATGATCTTCGGAGATCGGCTATGACCCGCGCGGCGGCCAGCGGGGCGGGAGCGCACCTCGTCCGCGATCTGTTAGGTCATTCGACCTCCGCCGCCGCGGATGACTATGTCGTCTCTGCCGGCGCCGACGTGGATAATCTCCGTGAGCGCGTAGGCTCCGAGGCCGCGGCGCTGCTGGAGGGCCGTAAGCCGGCGCCGGTCCACCCTCTACATCGCGCGGGATAACTTGGTTCAATAATTGTTCCCTCTGCGGCATGACGCGTCCCGGCTTCTCGGGTACAATGGACCTCTCAGAAGCCCTTTGTGCACGGAGGTTCCACAATCATGTCTGCCCTCGACGTGAACGCACCGCGTCCGTTTGACGACGCGGCCT
>JAUIDE010000138.1 GCA_030429105.1 Alphaproteobacteria bacterium | reverse complement strand
GAGATCTCCCGGTCCGCCAGCGCCTGCTCCACCGAGACCTCGAACCGGTATTGCGCCTTCGGGTTGAGCGAGCCGTGATGGTGGTTCTTCGAGGCGCCGGCGGCGATCTGCGCCTGCGTCGTGCCCCAGCGCTTCATATGCCAGGCCGCCTGCATGGCGTAGGTGTCCATGAAGATCGTGCCGCCGCCCGCCTTGGCGTCGAAAGGCTTGCCCGCCTCCTCGCCCCTGCGGGCATAGTATTCATGCCATTCCTCGGGGTCCATCTGGTCGATGCCGCCGTCGAAGATCGCCTGCGTCAGCGTCTTGTCGTCCGAATGCGTCTTCTCGACCCCGATAGCGAGCGAAAGCTCCGCCTCCCCGCTCGCAATGTCCTTGAAGGCGCCGTGGAACGCCATGGAGGCGGTCGCGCAGCCCCCCTCCACATTGATCATCGGAACCCGCTCCGGGAAAAGCCCCTCCCGCACCAGCGGCGTGAAGGCGACCTGCCCGCGGATAGAGGCCTGCCCCCAGGCCCCCATGCCGCAATTGCCGAACCAGGCCTGCTCGATCTCTGATCCGTCGATCCGCGCGTCCCCGATCACGTCGAGATAGGCCTCCCGCGCCAGATCGCGGAAGCTGTCCCCCGGCCTCTTTCCGAAGGCGGTGCATGAAGTTCCGACGACATAGACATCCCGCATGGCTCAACCCTTCCGTTTCTTCAGCGCGCGGAGATCATATGCGAAATCGCGCGGGTCCGCCCCCTCGGGGAAGATAAGGCCCTTCCGCACCTTCTCCGTCCCCGTCCGCGGCAGCGCGTCGACGAAGGCGAGCCAGCCCGGCGCCTTGTGATAGGCGAGCCGCTCCCGCGCATGGGCGAAGATCGCCCGCGCCGCCGCCTCGTCCCGCGGCCCTTCGGGGATCACGCAGGCCATGATCTCCTCGTCCCGCACCTCGTCCGGCACGCCGATCACGGCGACGCCGCGGACGAGGGCGGAGCCGATCAGCGCATCCTCCACCTCCGCGGCGGAGACGTTCTCGCCCGACCGGCGGATGATGTTCTTCCGCCGCTCGACGAAATGCAGCATCCCGTCCGGCTCCTGAAAGACGACGTCGCCGGTATGGAGCCAGCCGCCGCGCCAAGCCTCCTCCGTCGCCGCCTCGTCCTTCAGATAGCCGCGGAAGAAGCCGTGCCGCGGGTCCAGCCCCGCCGCCCGCACCAGCAATTCGCCCGGCTCCCCGCGCGGAACCTCGCGCACCGCCTCGTCCGCCACCATCGCCTCAAGCTGCGCCCGCGGCCTCCCGAAGGCGCGCGTCCGAATGCGTCGCGGCTCCTCATGGTCGGCGAGGAAGCGCCCCGTCTCCGACATGCCCCAGACCTCGACCATCGGCAGCCCGAACCGCGCCTCGAACGCCTCATGGAGCGCCGGGTCGAGCCCCGCGCCGAGGCCGAAGCGGAGCCCGTGCCCGCGCTCCGCCTCCTCCGGCGGGCGCTTCATCAGGATCGGCGGAATCGCGCCGAGATAGTGGAGCCCGGTCGCCCCAGTCTCCGCCACCTCGCGCCAGAAGGCGTCGGGGTGGAACCGGTCCGGCAGCACGATGGCGTTGGCGGTCAGGATCACGGCGGAAAGCGTGTTGATCCCCGCATTCACATGGAACACAGGCAGCGGCACATAAAGCCGATCCTCGCCGACCCGCAGCGTCAGCGCATGGCCGAGCCCCGCATACCAGAGCCCGACGGCGAAATGATATTCGTGGTCGATCAGGCAGCCCTTGGGCCGCCCCGTCGTCCCCGACGTGTAGATCACCGCGGCCTCGGTCGCCCGCCCGGAGCCGGGCTTCGCCGGAGCGGGCGCGGGTGGAATGTCCTCAACCTCCAGCACGGCGGGAAGGAGCGGCGCGAGGCGCGCGAGGTTGTGCGGCAGGCCGATGGCGAGGCAGGCTTCGGAATGCTCGGCGAGATAGGCGAGTTCATGCTCGCGATAATCCGGGTTGACCGGAACCTGGCTCGCGCCGACGGCATAGAGCGCCAGTTGCGTCAGCACATGCTCCGGCCGGTTCTCCAGCGCCAGAGCCACCCGATGGCCCGGCCCGTAGCCCTTCGCGGCGAAGACCGCAGCCCGGCGCTCCGCCTCCGCCAGCGCCGCGCCGTAGGTCAGCGTCAGCCCCTCCGCAGCATAGGCGCGGCCCTCCCGCGCCGGGACGATGAGGAACGGCTTGTCGGGATGCGCCGCCGCGGTCAGCCGGAAGGCGTCGAAGATCGTCTCAGAACGGGCGGCGATCTCCTCGGGGGTCATCCCGCCCGCTCGATCAGCACCGCCATGCCCTGCCCCGCGCCGAGGCACATGGAGAGCACGGCGCGCCGCCCGCCCGTCTCCTTCAGATGCCGCGCCGCGGTCATGGCCATCCGCACCCCGGTCAATCCCGGCGGATGGCCGACGGAGATGCCCCCGCCGTAGAGATTGTGGATGTCCCGTGGCACGCCAAGCTCCCGCTCCGCATGAAGGTTCACCACCGCGAAGGCCTCGTTGATCTCGAAATAGTCGATGTCCGAAATGCGGAGCCCGTTCTTCTCCAGCAGCCCGCGTATCGCCGGCACCGGCCCGTGGCCCATGATCCGCGGCGGCACGCCGACCACGTGCCAGTCCACGATCCGCGCATCCGGTTCGCAGCCCTCCGCCTCCAGCGACTCCCGCGAGCCGACGACGACGAACCCCGCCCCGTCCGTCACGCCGGAGGCGTTGCCCGCCGTCACCTTGCCGCCCTCGCGGAAGGCCGGGCGGAGCCGGGCGAGCTTTTCCGGCGTCGCGTCCCGCCGAGGGCTCTCGTCCACCGCGAAGCTGCGCACCTCCCGCCCCGCCTTCACCTCGATCGGCGCGATCATCGGCGCGAGGAAGCCGCTCTCGATGGCGGCCAGCGCCCGGGCCTGGCTCATCGCCGCCCATTCGTCCATCGCCTCGCGCCCGTGCTGGAATTCCTCGGCGAGGTTTTCCGCCGTCTCGCCCATGTATTCGAGGCTGAACGGGCAGCGATAGGCCCAGTCGAGCACGTCCTCCAGCGGCTTCGGCCCTCGCCCGAGGCCCCAGCGCGCGCCCGCCACGGCGTGCGGAACGCGCGAATAGCATTCCGCCCCGCCCGCAAGCGCGATGCGGCTGTGCCCGCTCTCCACCTGCTGGCCCGCGGAAAGGATCGCCTGAAGGCCCGAACCGCAGGCGCGCACTACGTCAAGCGCGCCGGCCTCCTCGGGGATGCCGGACTTGATCCCGACGACCCGCGCGGCGAAGAGCGTGTCGCGGTCGGTCGGCACGGTCGTCGTAAAGACCATATGGTCGAACCGCTCCGGCGCGATTCCGGAGGCTTCTATGCAGGCGCGCGCGGCGTGGGCCGCCATGTCGGTCAGCGGCGTCTCCTTCAGCGAACCGCCGAAATCGCCGAGCGCGGTGCGCCGCCCGGCCGCGAAGCAGACTTCGGTCATCCGATCCCCTCTCCCCCAATACCCACCATATCGAGCCGGCGGAGACCCCGCGGCACCATCGCGTCGATCCACTCCACCGCCCCGCCCTCGGGGAGCGCCGCGTTCGGAAACCGGTCGAAGAACCGCCGCACGGCGACCCGCCCCTCTTCCCGCGCCAGCGAGGCGCCGATGCAGGCATGGATCCCCTGCCCGAAGGTCAGATGCCCGCGGGGATTCCGTTCAATGTTGAACCTATCCGGCTCCGCGAACACCGCCGGGTCCCGGTTCGCGCCGGCGATGGAGACGAACACGCGCTCGCCCTCGCGCAGCCTCTTCCCGTGCAGCTCATGCTCCCGCGCGACGACGCGGACGAGGCAGTTGGAGGGCCCGTCCCACCGCATCACCTCCTCGATGGCCGAGGCCGTGAGCGCCGGCTCGGCGCGGAACCGCGCCAGCTCGTCGGGGTGTTTCAGCAGCGCATGGGCCGCGCAGCCGATCAGGTTCGTCGTCGTCTCGTGCCCCGCGAAGAGGATGAGGATGCAGGAGGCGATGAGCTCGTCCTCCGAAAGCGAGTCGCCCTCATCCCGCGCCGCGATCAGGTCGCCGAGAAAGTCGGCGCGCGGCCGCGCCCGCCGCTCCGCGATCAGGTCCTTGAAATAGCCGGACATTTCCTTGCAGCCGCGCGCCGCGCGCTCATACTTGTCGTCCGCCCGACGCGCGCCCGAGATGAAGACGGCGAGATCGTCGGACCAGCGCTTGAACTCGTCCAGCATCCCCCGCTCGACGCCGAGCAGGTCCATGATGACGAAGGCGGGAACCTGAAGCGCATACTCCGCCACGAAGTCGATCCGCCCCCGCCCGTCGATCCGGTCCAGCACATGGTCCACCACCGGCGCGACGCCGGATTCTATGGCGGCGATGGCCGGCCCCTGGAACGCGTGGCGCATGATCCGCCGCATCCGCGTATGGTCCGGCGGGTCCTGGAAGGCGAGCCAGAGGCCGAGATAATGCACGATGTCGCGCAAGAGCTCCGCCTCCCGGGGCGGCAACGCCTTGTAGAAGCTTGCAAGCTTGCCGACCGAAAGCGCATCCCCGAGGAGAAGCGCGCGCACATCCTCATGCCGCGTGAAGACCCACGACTTGAGCGCGGGCGACCAGTGCGCCGGGTCCTCCGCCCGCAGCCGCGCGAGGATCGGGTGCGGATTCGCCGCCACCTCCGGGTCGGACGGGTCATAGACAGGCGCCGCGCTCATCTTCGCCCTTTGCCAAACGATCGTTTGGCGGGAATATACAGGCGCGGCGGCGGGAGGCAAGCATGGCGGAGAACCGGAGGGAGGCGGCGCTCGCCGCCGCGGCGGAGCTGATCGGGCGGCGCGGCTATGCCGGCGTCTCGATGCGGGACATTGCGGAGGCCGTGGGGATGCTTCCGGGCTCGCTCTACTACCACTTCCCGTCGAAGGAGGCGCTATTCCTCGAAGTGCACGAGGCGGCCGTCGCGGCCTTTCACGCCGCGCTCGACCGGGCGCTTGAAGATGTCGAGGCCCCCTGGGCGCGGCTGGAGGCCGCCGCCGCCGCCCATCTCTCCGAACTCCTCGCCCTCGGCCGCCGCGTCGCCATCGTCAGCCCGGATGTCGGCGCGCTCTCGCCCGAGGGCGCCGCGCGCGTCCTCGCCGCGCGGGAGTCCTATGACGGACGCTTCCGCGCGCTCTTCACCGCGCTGGACCCCGCGCCGGCCGGGCCGCCAGGCCTCGCGCGGCTGATGCTGATGGGGGCGATGAACTGGGCTCCGGTCTGGCGGCGGGAGGGCGGCGCCGCGCCGGAGGAGATCGCCGCAGCCTTCGTCCGCCTCCTCCGCGAGGGGGCGACTTGACTATCCTGAGTCTTTTTGTAAGCTATTACGCACAAGCCACCGTCCCCGGCAGCATGGCGCCCCACCGGAGACGACCATGCCCGAAATACGCTCCCCCGACGCCGACCTGCCCTTCGCCGCCCTGATCGAGCGGCTTCTTGACCGTTTCTTCGGCGCGGAGCCGGCGCAAGGCGCCGGCTCCGGCCCGATCATGCGGTAAGCGGATCGGAGAAGATGAAGTTCTCCGCCGTGAAGTCCGCGGCGGAGAGCCGGTCGCCAAACTCGAAGTGATAGGCGAAGTTCCGCGTCTCGGCGTGCATGATGGTGATAAGGAGGCCGCTGTCGTTCGGCCCGCTCGCCTGGACGAAGATCGTCAGCTCGTCGAAGCCCTCCGCGCCCCAGGCCGAGATGTCGAGCTTGTCCATCGACGCGTCGAACCGGCGGACATGCTCGCGCACCCCGGCTTCGAGGATGAACGTATCCGCCCCCGCGCCGCCGACATAAACGTCTCGCCCCGCCCCGCCGTCGATGATCGCCCCTTCCGGGCCGGCGACGAGCCGGTCGTCGCCCTCGGTCCCGAAGATGAACGGCCGGTCGTCCACAGGCTGGAGGTCGAAGCCGACGATCACCGGGTCATGGTCCGAATTCCGGGCCGCCGTCTCCCCGTTGAAGAGCGCCGGGTCCCGCCCGAAGTCGAGGTTGTAGTCGATGGCGTCCGCCTCGTCGGCGTTGATGTGCCACTCCGTCGCGCCGGAGACCTTTTCGAAGGCCGGGCCGTTGGCGAGGATGTAGTCCAGCGTGCCGATCTGCCCGTCGAAGACGAAGCTGTAGGCGTCATCGCCGAGCAGCGCGCCGGCGATGTCGGTGAAGCCCGCCGCCTCCAGCGCCCTGATCGGGTCCTCCTCGGCATAGGCGTTGAGGTCGCCGAGGATGAGCTGGTTGATCGCGCCCGTCCCGGTCGGGTCGGAGGCGAGCCAGTCGGCCAGGATCTCCGCCGCCGCGGTCCGCGTGGCGTTGGAGGCGCCCTGCCCGTCGAGCTGGTCCGCATCCTCCGGCGCGCCGGTGGAGGAGCCCTTCGACTTCAGGTGGTTGACGGCGACCGTCATCGTCTCGCCGGTGTCGAGATGCGTGAAGGTCTGCGCCACCGCCGGCCGGTTCTGCGGGGAGCCGGCGCCGAGCGGGTCGACGAAGCTCTGGCCGTTGAACTCGGTCAGGATCGCGACGCCGCCGAGCGGTTCGACCGAGGCCGTCTTGTAGATGATCCCGGTCGTGATCGCGTCCGTGCCGACATCGCCGGTGGCGATGAAGTCATAGACATCGGAACCGAGCGCGGCGTTCACGCGGGCCACGAGGTCCGCGATGGCGATGTCGTCGTCGTTCTCCAGCTCCACGAGGCCGAGCACGTCCGCGTCGATCTCGATGATCGCCCGCACCGTCTTCTCCGCCTGCCGCTCGAACTCCGCCACGCTGTCCGCCCCGCGGGGCTCCAGCGTGTCGTTCGGGCCGGAATTGTCCGGGCCGGTGTCGATTGTGGTGAAGTAGTTGAGAACGTTGAGCGAGGCGATCTTGAAGTTGCCGCCCACATCCTCCGGCGTCTCCGGCCGCGGGTTGGCCTGCGTGTAGGTTCCCGTCGCGTCGTTCAGCCGGAACTCGTTGAACCCGTAGGCGACGACGCCGGTCACGTCCGTCAGCTCGTCACCCATGCGGAAGCTGTCTTCCGCGTCGAGCACGCCGTTGTTCCCGTCGATGATCTCCAGCGCGAGCGGGTTCTGCACGCCCGACCCGTCATCGAGCACCACGGTCCGCGCCGCGACATCCGCGAGATGGTCCGCGAAGCCCTCCACGCTCGGCGCATTGCTCTGCGTGAACTGCTCGGGCCGCCCGTCGGAAGAAACGCGATACTCGCCGAACCGGTCGAGATTGAACATCTCGGTGACGGTGAGCGCATTCTCGAAGGTGACGAGCATCCCCTCGAAGGCTTCGAGGTTGACGACGAAGCCGCCCGAAGCGTCGAGGATCGCGCCCGTGGAGCCGAGCGTGACGACCGTAGCCGTCGGCAGCGTCTGGTTCGAGGCGATGATCTCGATGGCCGAAGCCCCGATCTGGGTCTGGCCGAAGAACTCCTGCACCGTGCCGGTGACGCGCACGAGGTCGCCCACGTTCACATCAAGGCCGCCCAGCGCCCCGTCGAAGATGAAGAGACCCTCGGAGGTGGAGGCGTCCCCGTCCTGGTCCGCATCCTCCTCCTGCACGAAGAAGCCGTTGAGGCCGGTCGAGCCCTGGAAGTCCGCCGTTACGATCGCCTCGATCGTGACGATCTGCTCCTCGAGCGCCGCCCGGTCTTCCACGCCCACCTGGGTGACCCCGGCGGACGAGCCCTGGATCGCGCTGATGAGCGTGATCTCCGCCTCCTCGAGGTCGATCTCGTAGAAGCTGAGCGTGTTGGAGACCTCGGAGGAGATGGCGAGC
>JAUIDE010000137.1 GCA_030429105.1 Alphaproteobacteria bacterium | reverse complement strand
TTCGCGACCTCGCTGATCTCGGAGGCCGAGCGCGACCCGAAGATCGTCGCAATCACCGCCGCAATGCCGGACGGGACGGGGCTGAACCTCTTTGCGGAGCATTTCCCCGCCCGCTGCTTCGACGTCGGCATCGCGGAGCAGCACGCCGTAACCTTCGCCGCCGGCATGGCGGCGGGGGGCATGAAGCCCTTCTGCGCGCTCTATTCGACCTTCCTGCAGCGCGGCTATGACCAGGTCGTGCATGACGTGGCGATCCAGAAGCTCCCTGTCCGTTTCGCCATCGACCGGGCGGGGCTGGTGGGGGCGGACGGGGCGACCCATGCCGGCAGCTTCGACATCGCCTTCCTTGCCAATCTGCCTGGCTTCGTGGTGATGGCGGCCTCGGACGAGGCGGAGCTTCGCCACATGGTCGCCACCGCCCGCGCGATTGACGACCGCCCCTGCGCCTTTCGTTTTCCGCGGGGCGAGGGCGTCGGCTGCGAGATGCCGGAATTCGGCGCGCCGCTGGAGATCGGCCGCGGGCGCGTCGTGAGGGAGGGCGCGCGCGTAGCCCTGCTGTCTTTCGGCGCCCGGCTCCAGGAATGCCTGAAGGCCGCCGAGATGCTTGAGGCGAATGGATTGCCGGCGACGGTCGCCGACGCGCGCTTCGCCAAGCCGCTGGACCGCGACCTCATCCTCCGCCTCGCGCGGGAGCATGAAGCGCTCGTGACGGTGGAGGAAGGGGCGATGGGCGGCTTCGGCGCCCATGTCATGCATCTCCTCGCAGAAGAGGGGATGCTCGACGGCGGGTTCCGGATGCGCGCGATGGTCTTCCCGGACGAGTTCCTCGATCAGGACAGCCCGGAGGCGATGTATCGCAAGGCCGGGCTCGACGCCGCCGAGATCGCCTCGAAAGCCGGCGCCCTCATCCCCGCCGCGGCGCGGCGGAGCCGGGCTTGAGCGAGGCGGAGGACTGGCGCGCGGCGGGGTTTGGGGTCTACATCCACTGGCCCTTTTGCCTCGCCAAGTGTCCGTATTGCGACTTCAACTCCCATGTCGCGCGCGAGGTGGACCATGCGGCCTTCCGCGCGCGCCTGATCGGGGAGATGGAGGCGGCCCGCGCGCTCACGGGGGCGCGGCGCGCCGACACGATCTTCTTCGGCGGCGGCACGCCCTCCCTCATGGAGCCCGCCACGGTCGGCGCGCTGATCGAGGCGGCGGACCGGCTCTGGGGCCTCGCCCCCTCCGCCGAGATCACGCTGGAGGCAAACCCGACCTCGGTGGAGGCCAGCAAGCTCCGCGCCTTCGCCGCCGCCGGGGTCAACCGCGTCTCGATGGGCGCGCAGGCGCTGAACGACCGGGACCTCCGGCGCCTCGGACGCACGCATTCCGCCGACGAGGCGAAGGCGGCCTTCGCCATTGCGCGCGAGGCCTTCGCCCGCGTGAGCTTCGACCTCATCTATGCACGACAGGAACAGACGCCGGAAGCATGGGGGGCGGAGCTTTCCGAAGCTGTCTCGATGGCGGTCGACCACCTCTCGCTCTATCAACTCACCATCGAACCAGGCACCCGCTTCGGCGAACTGCATGAACGGGGGCGCCTCCGCGGCCTCCCACCCGACGAGCGCGCCGCCGAACTCTACTTGGCGACGCAGGAGACGCTCGAGGCGGCAGGGATGCCCGCCTACGAGATTTCCAATCACGCTCGCGCGGGCGCGGAGAGCAGGCACAATCTCATCTACTGGCGCTATGGCGACTATGCCGGTATCGGCCCCGGCGCGCATGGCCGCCTCACGCTGGGCGGACGTCGCCACGCGACCGAGACTGAGCGCGACCCGGGCCGCTGGCTCGCCGCGCCGCCTCCCGAGCCGGAGCCACTGCCAGAGGGGGCTGAGGGCGACGAATACGCGCTGATGGCCCTCAGACTCGCCGAGGGGATGGACCTCGCCCGACACGCCCGGCTCGCTGGCGCGCCGATCCCGGAGGCGCGGATCGCGCAGCTCGCTGAGGAAGGCCTCCTTCGGCGCGACGGGAACCGGCTCGCCGCGACGGCCGCGGGAAGGCCCGTCCTCAACGCGCTCCTCACAGCGCTTCTTGGCTGAGGGGACGCTGATGACGCGGCGCGGCGAATTGAGGTTGCGGCGCGGTATAAGGGGGGCATAAGGTCGCGATCATGGTCAAAGGAGCGCGGCATGGCGGCGATGGCTGAAACTGCGGCGACGGGCGGCGCGGCCGAACCGGTCATCATCAAGAAGTACGCGAACCGGCGGCTCTACAACACGGCTCGGTCAAGCTATGTCACCTTGGACCATCTCGCCGGGATGGTGCGCGACGGGCAGGATTTCGTCGTCCGCGACGCGAAGACGGGGGAGGACATCACCCGCGCGGTTCTGACCCAGATCATCTTCGAGGAGGAGACGAAGGGCGCCTCCATGCTGCCGACGAATTTCCTTCGCAAGATCATCAGCCTCTACGGCGACTCTCTGCAGAGCGTCGTGCCGGGCTACCTTGAAGCGTCGATGGACGCCTTCGCACGCAATCAGGAGCAGATGCGAGAGAGCGTCACGCGGCTCTTCGGCGCGGCGCCCGGCATCGAGAATTTCGAGGCGCTGACGCGACGGAACATGGAGATGTTCAAGGAGGCGATGCGGATGTTCACGCCGTTCGTCGGTGCGGAGCCGGACAGACGCAGCTCCAAGGGGCAGCCAGCGCAGGACGAGCTTTCCGAACTGAAGACCCAGCTCAAACAGATGCAAACCCAGCTCGACCGGATCTCCGGCAAGAACTGAGGCGGCGCGGTTTCAACCGGCGGCGCCTCGTTCCGCCGAGTCCGGCCCGGACCAGACGAGGGCGGGCCGACCGAAGAAGAACCCCTGGAAACCGTCCACGCCGATGCCGCGCAGAGTGCGCGCTTCCGCCGCCGTCTCAACGAATTCGGCGACCACCATCATGTCGAATTGCCGGGCGATGGCGACAAGCGCGGAGACCAGCATCTGGTTGTCAGCCGAGGAGTCGATACCACGGATAAAGCCGCCGTCGATCTTCACGAGATCGAAGCGAAAGTCCCGCAAGTGGCGGAAGGACGTGCGGCCAGCCCCGAAATCGTCCAGCGCGAGAGCGGCTCCGTGCTTTCGGATAAGGGCGAAGAGCGACGACGCGGCGCCGGCCCGGGCGATCGCGGCCTCCTCCGTAACCTCAACGATCAGCCGGGCGGCGCAATCCGGCGCGGAGGAAGCGAATGATGCGAACGCCTCTGGCCATTTCCGCCTCGTCATCGCCGCCCCCGACAGGTTGACCGATACGCGGGTCGAGGGGTCGCGCGCCAGCGCATCGAAGGCGAGGGAAAGCGCGGCCACGTCCACCTCCTCCGTCATTCCCAGCCGTTCAAGCTCCGGCATGAAATCCTGCGCCGGCATCGAAGCGCCGGACGGGCCGGAGACGCGGATCAGGGCCTCACGAAAGAGGATGCGTTTCGAGGCGTCGGCGGCGACGACCGGCTGCAGCGCGATGCTGGCTCCGCCAGCACGGATCGCGTCGAGCGCGCGACGGGCGCGACCGAGCGCATCCCGCTCCGCCTCGTCATTGAGAAGCGCGACCTCGATCTCGGCCCCATCGGCCTTTGCTCTGTCAAGCGCGCCGAGCGCGGCGGCGATCAGCGCTTCCTCCTGCCCGGGCTGAAGCGAAGGGGTCCATGCGAGGCCGAGACGAGGGTCCACCGAAGGGCCGGAGAGGGCGGCGGCCATCGCGTCAGCAAGTCCGCGCGCCAGGTCGTGCGCCGTCTCGGGCGAAGCGGCGGGGACAAGCACGGCGTATTTCGCACCGGATAGCTTGGCGAGGCAGCCGCGCGGCGGCAGGGCATGGGCAAGCCGCATCGCGGCGTCGGCGATGAGCCGGTCCCCCGCTTCGTGCCCATAGATCCGGTTCACGCCGCCAAGCGCGCCAGCCGTCGCCACGATCAGCGCCGCCGGCCCAGCAATGCGGCCGAAGCCGGCCCGCAAACCGTCACGCCCGGGAACCACCGCGCCGCCGCGACGCGCCCCTTTCGCTCCTCCGACGCCGCCGAGCGCCGCGTTCAACACCATCACACCGCTCATGCACGCCCCCCGCCCTGAGAGACCAAAGCAGCGAGATTTCGAATCATCTCCACCGCTTTCCGGAAACTGCGTAGCAGAGACTATAGGGTGATACGTTAATCGCCCTGCTCGCCTCGCACCGCCCGTCCGGTTAGGATGGTGACGTGTGAGGCGGGAGGATACGGTGCAGGATGAGGGTTTCGAAGGACGATGCCCCTGGTGCGGATCAGACCCGTTCTATGTCGCCTATCATGACGAAGAGTGGGGGCGGCCTGAACGCGACGGGCGGGCGCTCTTCGAGAAGTTGATCCTCGACGGGTTTCAGGCCGGGCTCGCCTGGATCACGATCCTTCGGAAGCGCGAGGGTTTTCGCGCCGCTTTCGACGGCTTCGAGCCGGAGCGGATCGAACGCTACGGCGAGGCGGATGTTGCGCGGTTGTTGGCCGATCCCGGCATCGTACGGCACCGCGGCAAGATCGAGGCGACGATCGTCGGGGCCCGCGCATGGACGGAGATGGGCGGGGCCGAGCCCTTCTCCCGCTTCCTGTGGGATTTCACCGGCGGCGCACCCATCGTCAACGCCTTCGAGCGAATGAGCGATGTCCCGGCGGAGACGCCGCTCAGCCGCGAACTGTCAAAGGCGCTGAAGTCGCGGGGCTTCAAGTTCTGCGGGCCGACCATCGTCTATGCCTTCATGCAGGCGACGGGGATGGTCAACGACCACCTTGTCGGCTGCCCGGCCCGGCGCATCTGACTGCTCCCTAGCGCCGCTCCCCGAACCGGTCCTCGACCAGCGCGGCGAGGGCGGCGAGAAGCTCCTCCGCCTCCGGCCCCTCCGCCTCTATATCGAGCGTTGCGCCCTGCGCGGCGCCGAGCATGAGGAGGCCCATGATCGAATCGCCGGAGACGGAGAGCCCATCCCGCATCACTTCCACGCGCGCGTCGAACCGCTCGACAGTCTCGACGAAGCGCGCGGACGCACGCGCATGAAGACCCTTCTCGTTCCGGATCAGGAGGCGACGGCGCGGCAAGGCGGGTCAGACCGCCTTGGCCTGAAGCATGCGGCTTGCGCCGTCGACATATTTGCGCCCCGCCTCGATCGCTGCGTCCGCCGCCTCGCCAAGGGGGCGGGTCCGCGACTTGGCGAGCTTCACGAGCATCGGCAGGTTCGCTCCGTAGATCACTTCCACCCCCTCGCCCATGCACCCGATGGCGAGGTTGCAGGGCGTGCCGCCGAACATGTCCGTGACGAGTACCACCCCCGATCCGTCGGATACGGAGGCGACGGCTGCGTCTATCTCCGCCTGCTTGGCCGAGAGATCGTCATCGGGGCTCGTGGAGATGGCGACGGCGCCTGGCTGCGGGCCGACCACATGCTCCGTCGCCGCGAGAAGTTCGCGCGCGAGGCCGCCATGGGCCACGATCACCAGACCGATCATCCGTTTTCCCGCCTGAGGCCGACTCGCGGCATGAACAAACATGCAGTGGTTAACACCTTGGTCAAGCGCGCGGTTCAGCGCAAGGGCGGCAGCGCCTCCGGGTCCTCCGGCCCGCCGGCGGATAGCGCAAGGAAAAGCGCCGCCGCCTGGAGCCGCGCCGGGCGGAAGAGAAGAGGAACGGAGACGCCGGCGTACGACCAGAACCGCCGGCGCGGCAGGCGCTCCTCCTCCTCCCGGTCGAGATCGAGGACGAGACGAAGCGGAGCGGGCGGAGCGGCCTTGAGCCGCAGAAGGCCGATCCCGCGGGCCTCGACAAGCACGGTCGAGCCAGGGCGGAGCGGAGCGGCGACAAGCGCGCCCTCCAGCAGCGAGAGGACGACAAGATCATCCGCGACGATCCCGCCGCCGAGCGCGGCCATCTCGAGGGCGAGCGTGGACTTGCCTGTCCCGGACCTACCGAGGATCAGCAGGCAGCCGCCAGCATGGGAAACCGCCGCGCCATGCAGCGGGCCGGCGTTCACAGCGGGAGCTCGAAGGTGAAGCGTGCGCCGGCGGGCGGCGCCTTCGCGGCGCCTATAGGCCGGATGTTCTCCGCCCAGATCGTGCCCCCATGCGCCTCGACGATCTGCTTCGAGATCGAGAGACCCAGGCCGGAATGGTCGCCGAAAGCCTCGTCATCAGGGCGTTGGGAATAAAAACGCTCAAAAATCGTCGTCAGATTCTCGTCAGGCACGCCGGGCCCTTCGTCCTCCACCGTCACGCGAACGCCGTTGGCGCGCCGCTCCGCCGCGATCCTCACGGAAGCTCCCGTCGGCGAAAAGGTCAGCGCATTTCCGACGAGGTTCTGCAGCACCTGCCCGATCCGGCCCTGGAGCCCCCGGACTTCGAGCGGACGCGGCCCCGGCGCAACCTCGATCCGCGCCCCGCGCGCAGCGGCGGGCGCCTCGTTCATCGCCGCTATGGCCTCCATGAGATCAACGATATCGAAGCTCTCCATCTCCTCCCGCGTCAGCTCCGCATCGAGCCGCGAGGCGTTGGAGATATCCGTCACCAGCCGATCGAGCCTGCCGACATCCTTCTGGATTACCTCAAGTAGCCGGGCCTGCATTTCTGGCGTCTTCGCGATGCGGAGGGTTTCGACCGCAGAGCGAAGCGAGGTGAGCGGGTTCTTGATCTCGTGCGCCACATCGGCGGCGAAGCTCTCGATCGCGTCGATCCGCTCGTAGAGCGCTTCCGTCATTCGCCTGAGCGCGGAAGAGAGATAGCCGATCTCATCCGTCCGCGCCGTGAGGTCCGGGAAGCGGATGCGCTGGGGGTTGATCGGGCGCGCTTCCTGCGCCCCCCCCGCCTCCGCCGCCTCGGCGAGCCGGCGAATCGGCTTGGCGATGGTGTTGGCGAGCAGGACCGAGAGGGCGATCGAGATGGATAGCGCGAAGAGGAACACGGCGATGATGCTCCGCCGCTCGGCGCGCACGATCTCGTCGATGTCGCCGCCCTCGGTCGATAGCATCAGGACGCCGAGCACCGCCTTGAACCGCTGGATCGGCACGGTGACGGAGACGATCAGCTCCCCCTCGGAGTTGATCCGCTCCCAACGCGCCACGCCGCCGCGGAGCGCTGCGAACACCTCCCTCTCCTCGGCGAGCCCGCCCTCGGGCGTTTCGCGGTAGAGCGGGGGTTCGCCCATGAAGAAGCGGAGCACGCGGCGGTACCACCGCTCGATCACCGCCAGCGGCGAGCCGGCCGGCGCCGCGCCGGGCGGAGGAAGCGGCAGCACCTCTATGCGGCCAGAGCCGGGGAGGAGCGCGCGGGTGTCCCCCGTCAGTCTCCCTGCGCGGTCGAATATCTGGGCGCGGAGGCCGGTAGGCTCAACAAGCCGCTTCAGCACCTCATTGGCGCGCACAGGATCAAACCGCGTGCCGGAGGGCCCAGTTCCGGCCGCCTCCGCCACCGCCACGGCGATGATCTCTCCCTGCGTCTGGAGGCTCTCTGCCCGCTGTTCGATCAGCCCGTCGCGAAAGGAATTGAGGATCAGGACGCCGGTGACCAGCAGGCCGAGGCCGATCAGGTTGAACGCGACGATGCGTCGGGCGAGCGAATTGGCGGGAGAGATCGCGCCGCGCCGCAGCCTGTTGCGGATGCGCCGATGGCGGGCTCGGGCGGTGCGGCGGTTGCGAAGGCTCTCCTCGGCGACGAGACCCAGCCAAGAGGCGGCGGGAAGGATGACGCTTTCCCAGCCGAGATCGGGGGGGCGGCTCCGCCGTTTCGGCCCGCGGCCCGCGCTCCGGTCACTTTAATCATCGGCGGCTGGACCAGGTCGATGCCGTGGCGTTGCGCCCAGATGCGGGCGTTGATCTTGCCCTTGGCCGGGTGCTTGCGGCCCGCGAACAGGGCGAAGTCCTCTTTCTCTGCGGACTTGACGCAATCGGGCGGGACGGGCGAATGGACAAAGTCGTCAGCACGGCCGGTCCACTCGTGCTCCCACCACATATGCGCCCGGCTCATGGTCAGGAACCGAGACGCCTGCTGGAACAAGTGCGCCTTGGCGGG
>JAUIDE010000012.1 GCA_030429105.1 Alphaproteobacteria bacterium | reverse complement strand
CGCGCGGATGCCCGCCGGGAATTTTCCGATCAGGGGCTCCGGAACAACGAGCCTGACATTCGCCTGGGCCATCTCGCGGAACTGGGCCTCCGAAACGCCCTCCTGCAAGGTCAGCAGATGCTTGACCGGAATGCGGTCCGCTTCGTTGATGACCTGGCGCCAGCGGTCCTTGCAGGTCGTCTTTGTAGCGAGCATCCGGAGGCGATCATCCGGAAAGGCAGGGTCGCGATAGGCGTTCTGTGAAGGGAACAGGAAATCCGGCCGCTTGCCGGGTTCGGATTGCGGCCCGTGCTGGAACTCCACACCCTCGCGGAACCGCTCCTCGATCAGGATTTCCCTGACATGCAGCTCCAGCGAGCGCCCGGAGCGAGCCTTGCGGCGTTGCAGCACCGTTTGAGCGCGGGAAATGAAGTCCTCCAGCGTGCCGAAACCGGCGCGGATCGCGGGAAGCTCCGTCGCTTCCTCCACACTGCGGAATATCTCGAACTCGCAATCGCGCCGACGAAGGAGCCGCCTGTCTGGCGGTGTTCCGTGTTCGGGGCGAAGCTCCACCGTCTTGCGCACGATTTCAGCGCCGGTCGGAAAGCGCGCGATCCATGCCGGCGGAATACTTTCCGGGTCCAGCCAGCACCGGGCGGGCCGGGCCGCATGAGGCGGGAACAGCCCCGGCTGATCGGGGAACCACATGACGAAGCGCCCGGGTTCAACCGGCCCGAACCGCTCCTCGGCAATGTCTTCCTCGGTCTCGTGGCGGCACACCCACACATGGCAACGGATCGCCGCGCCGTTCTCGTCCAGCGGAAATGCGAAGATCGTCAGGGCGCCTGTGCTTTCCGGGTCGAGGAGAGCGGATGCGCCGCCGCCAAACGCCGCTACTCGGGCCTACACTCCCCAGAAAGGTTTCTATTGGTGAAGTCTAGCAAAATCCAAATCTTTGACCATGTTGGCGCAGTAAATCAGGGTCCGGAAGAAACCGATTAGGTCTTCGAAAATCAACGCCATTCTTCGAGATTTTCTCGATATCATCGGTCGACGCAGACGGAGAGAAAACAAGTCTATATTCGGGCGTAATCGAAATCACACCTACATCGAATGCCTTATCAAGAAGGCAGTTCAAGCAAATGCCGTTTCTAGGATCAAGCCGCCGCCCTACATTTGCAGCCCAAGGAGCAATATGGCTAGCAACTAAAAGACGTGTGTCTGCAATGCCACTGATAGCGCAGCGGTTATCATAGCTGGCTAGAACAGCATTTCGAAAACGCTGCTGACCACGCCGCGAACTCGACCACCCAACCCTTTCTGTTTCTTCACGCGACACATCCAATTCTAGAGGTTCTAGCGGCGACTCGCATAGCTTACCGTCGTCTCGCGTTGCCCGAGCTTCCTCTGAAACGTAGCTATCTATGTTGGTGAAAAAATCGTGCCAGACTTCTTTGTCCAGTGCGGATGTGTTTGCCATTCCCTTTTGCTGAATCGTGGGGTCCAACGAAGCAAAATTCACCATCTTTAAAGCCACAGCGTTCGCTGTTCGTCCGATCTCCTCGGCTAGTTCCCTGACCCGAGGATTCCGTGAATGGAGCTGGCCGAAAGGCAATTCATAATACAAAAGCAGGACACGAATTAGCTCGTCTCGCTCCCAATTCCGTCTAGCCATTGAACCAGCCTCGTTGCGCCGCATTTCGCATTCTAAGAACAAACTCGTTAGCATCGATTCCCGAAACGACGCCATCATCAGCTATAAAATACTCGATCTCATGCAATTGGTGATCGTCTTCGTTACAGCAATTCGGCCTCAGCGAAGCCAGACCAATGGACTCCGGAACAAAATACTCCCGGTCGATCATAAATTCTCGGCAGTAATCCTCACTTATAATTCCTCGCAACGCGAACTCTGAACGAAACTTATAGTTACCAGCATCCCTATACAAATATCCCACTCTAACACCAACCATGCCCGCCTCTCAATTTCCCCCGAACGGTTCGAAGCCCCTGCGAATTCCGCCAATCCCCGCGAAAAGGTCTATGAACCGAAATGTCGCGGGAGAACGCGCCGCAATGTCTGCTCCCGCCGCAGGTCGCTTTGACGCAAGGCGCGAGGATTGGTCGAGCATCTTCGATCCTTCCGGGTCTGTCGGATGCATTTTTGCTTCATTCGACCGCATGAAACAAGAACAAAAAGAGAATTCGACTGCCGCCGGTTTCGTGGCGAAAGCGTGGTTCGCGTTTTTTCGCCCGTTTTCTGATTTTGTCATTCTATCAGACACTTAACCCCCCTGCACAGCGTGTGCGCACACCCCGCCCCCGCCCCCGTCTTGCCCCCCGGCCCGCCCGGCCCCATCTCCCGCGCATGAGACACGCCCTGATCCTTCTCGCCGCCCTCCTCCCCCTCCCGACCGCCGCCGAGACCTTCGAGACCTCGGCGGGCCCGGTGGAAGTCACGGAGGCCGTGCCCGGCCTCGACCAGCCCTGGGGCTTCGCCTTCCTCCCCGATTTCCCCGAAACCGGGGCGATCCTGATCACGGAGAAGCCGGGCGCCCTCCGCCTCTGGGAGGCCGGCCGCCTCTCCCCCCCGCTCGAAGGCGCCCCGGAGGTGCGGGACAGCGGTCAGGGCGGGCTGCTGGACGTGGCGCTGGCCCCCGACTTCGCGGAGAGCGGCGTGATCTTCCTCTCCTATGCCGGGGCGGACGGCGTCTTTTCCGGCCGCACCGAGGTCGCCCGCGCCCGCCTCGTCCGCGGGCCGGAGCCGCTTCTGGAGGATCTGACGGTCATCTTCCGGATGGAGCCCTCCGGCGCCGGCGGCCGGCATTTCGGCTCCCGCATCGTTCCGATGCCGGACGGCTCCCTCTTCGTCACCCTCGGGGACCGCGGCGACGACGATCAGGCGCAGAACCTCGCCGCCCATCACGGCTCAGTCCTCCGCATCATGGCGGACGGTTCGCCCTTCCCCGGCAACCCCTTCCTCGGGCGGGAGGATGCGCAGCCCGAGATCTGGTCCTGGGGACACCGCAACCCGCAGGGCGCCGCGCTCGACGAAGCGGGACGGCTCTGGACGGTGGAGCACGGCGCCCGCGGCGGCGACGAGGTGAACCGGCCCGAGGCCGGCGTGAACCACGGCTGGCCGGTCATCTCCTATGGCCGGCAATATTCCGGCGGCAAGATCGGCGAGGGAACGGCGAAGGAAGGCATGGCGCAGCCCGTCTTCTACTGGGACCCGTCCATCGCCCCCTCCGGCCTCGCGATCTATCGCGGCGATCTCTTCCCCGAATGGAAGGGCGACCTCTTCGTCGGCGCGCTGAAGGATCAGCTCCTCTCCCGCCTCGACCGGGACGGGGACGAGATCGTCGGGGAGGAGCGGCTCTTCGCAGACGTCTTCGGCCGCATCCGCGACGTCCGCGAGGCGCCGGACGGTTCGATCTGGTTCGCGACGGATGACAGCCCCGGCGCGCTCTGGCGCATGGCCCCCGCCCCATAGCTTCCCCCCTCCGCCCTCTCGTGCTAGCCAAGCCCGAAGGAAAGAGCCTGGGGGGAGAGCCGATGGCCACTTACGCGCAGCAGGTCGCCCAAGACCTCATCGAGGGGCGGCCCTTCCGCCCGATGGAGGATCAGGGCGCGCCCATCGAAGCCGGCTACGCCGCGCAGTTCGAGATGGCGCCCATCGTCGCCGCCGCGAAGGGCGGAATCGGCGGGCGGAAGATCGGGTGGAACCTCCCCGCGCTGATGGAGAAGATGGGCGTGAAGGCCCCCATCGTCGGCCATGTCTTCGCGGACGATATCTGCCGCGGCGACGCGAACCTGAAGCTGGCCGACTTCCAGAACTTCATGATGGAGCCCGAAATCTGCGCCATCCTCGCCGTCGACCTCGCGCCGAGAGCGGGGGGCTGGACGCGGGAGAGCGCGGCGGAGGCCATCGCCCGCTTCACCGTCGCCTTCGAACTGCTGGACCGCCGCGGCGGCTCGCCCGCCCACCCCGCCTCCGTCATCGCCAACAACATCTTCAACGCCGGCCTCTGCTACGACGTGGAGAACGGGATGCGGCCCGAGGCGCTGGACCCGGCCGCGCTCCGCACCGTCGTGGAGCATGACGGCGAGGTGATCCTCGACGCAGAGGGCGCCGCCCCGCAGCATCCGCTCGACGCCGTGGCCTTCATGGCCAATCTCTTCAACGCCCACGGCGTGACGCCGAAGGCCGGCGAGGTCCTCCTCTGCGGCTCGCACATGCCGCTCCACCCGGTCGACCATCCGGGGCGCTTCACCATGCGGATCGAAGGGCTGGGCGAGGTCTGCTTCAAGCTCGGCTAGAGCGCCTGCCCGCCGAGCCGGGCCCGCTGCACATAGGTCTGCACCAGCATCCGCACCGCGTCGGAGCGCATCCGGTAGGTCTCGATCCCGATCTCCGCCGCGCCGGTGCGCCGCGTCAGCCCCTCGCGCGCCCCGGCGAGAAGGGCCATCCGCCGCTCCGCCGCCCGCGCCGCCTCCGCCGCCCGCAGGTCGAATTCCTGCTGGCTGCCGACGAGCAGAAGCCGCCCCCGGCCGGTGCGGATCGGCGTGATCGAGAGGAAATTGTGGAACGGCGACCCGTCCTTCCGGTAGTTCAGAAGGCAGACCTCCGCCGGCCTCCCCTCCGCCAGCGCGGCGGAAAGGCGCGAAACCTCCTCCCGGTCCGTCCCCTCCCCCTGCAGGAAGCGGCAATTCCGCCCCTCCGCCTCCGCCGCCGGATAGCCCGTGAGCGCCTCGAAATGCGGGTTGGCGTAGAGGATCGGGCAATCCTCCGCCGCCGGGTCCGCAAGTGTGACGGCGACCGGCCAGGAGGAGAGTTGCGCTGTCACCATGTCGAGCATGTTCCGCTCCGTGGAAGTGGCGTTCATTATCTTGAATCCGCGTGATGAAAAAGCAAACCGTCCGCACGGAACGGTGACGAAGCGTTAGCGATCAGACGACTCCGATCTCCGCCAGCGCGCGGCGGATCTCATCCGGGAGCGAATCGGAAGGGTCGAAAGCCCCCGCATCCGCCGGCGCCTCCGCCGCCTCGAGATAGCGCCAGCCCTGAAAGGGCCGCCGCGGCGCCGGGCGGGTGCGGACGAGTTTCCGGTCCAGCACGATGGCGCAGCGGACGATCCCGTCAGCCCCCGTCACCGGCTCCAGCCCGATGATCTTCTGGCGGCAGAGCAGCGCCCCTTTCATCGCCCAGTAGAGCGAGCCGCCCGCCAGAATCTCTTCCGCCCGCTTCGGCCGCGTGCGGGTCACATGGATGACGCCGCCCCACTGGTCGGGCCGGCTTTCCTGCCAGGCGAAAAGATCCTCGGGGCCATCGGCGCCGACGCAAAGTTTCTGTAGATGGAGCACGCTTGCCGAACCGCCTGTCTGTTCTTATTATGTTCGGCCCGACGGGAGACAACGGATGACAGCCTTCGCCGCCCCCATCGCCGAGCAGATCTGGGACATGAAATACCGGCTGAAGTCGCCGGAGGGAACGCCCCTGGACGTGACGGTGGCGGACACATGGTCGCGAATCGCCCGCGCCCTCGCCGCGGCGGAGGCTGAGCCGGCGAAATGGGAGCCGGAATTCCGCGCCGCGCTCGAAGGCTTCCGCTTCCTCCCCGCCGGCCGCATCGTCGCCGGCGCCGGCGCGGCGCGGGACGTGACGCTCTTCAACTGCTTCGTCATGGGCAAGGTGCCGGACACGATGGCCGGCATCTTCGACGCGCTGAAGGAAGCCGCGCTGACGATGCAGCAGGGCGGCGGCATCGGCTACGATTTCTCCACGCTCCGGCCGAAGGGCGCGCCGGTGAAGGGCGTCGGGGCGGACGCGTCCGGCCCCCTCTCCTTCATGGACGTGTGGGACGCGATGTGCCGCACCATCATGTCCGCCGGCTCCCGCCGCGGCGCGATGATGGCGGTGATGCGCTGCGACCATCCGGACATCGAGGCCTTCATCGAGGCGAAGCGGGACCCTGCGCGCCTCCGCATGTTCAATCTCTCCGTCCTGGCGACGGACGATTTCATGGCGGCGGTGGAGGCCGACCTGCCCTGGGATCTCGTCTTCGGCGGCCGCATCTTCCGCACCCTCCCCGCCCGCGCGCTGTGGGACCGGATCATGCGCGCGACCTATGACGTGGCGGAGCCGGGCGTCATCTTCATCGACCGGATCAACCGCAGGAACCCGCTGAATTACGTCGAGACGATCGCGGCGACGAACCCGTGCGGGGAGCAGCCGCTGCCGCCCTACGGCGCCTGCCTCCTCGGCTCGGTGAACCTCGCCGCGCTGGTCGAGGCCCCGTTCGAGGCCGCCGCGCGGCTCGACGAGGCGGCCCTCGCCCGGCTCGTCGCCACCGCCGTCCGTATGATGGACAACGTGGTGGACGTCTCCCGCTTCCCCCTCCCCCAGCAGGAGGCCGAGGCGCGGGCGAAGCGGCGCATCGGGCTCGGCGTCACCGGCCTCGCGGACGCGCTGGCGATGGTCGGCCTCCGCTACGGGAGCGAGGAAGCGGCGGCGGAGACCGGGCGCTGGATGAAGGCGATCCAGCGCGAGGCCTTCCTCGCCTCCACGCGCCTAGCCGCGGAAAAGGGGCCCTTCCCGCTCTTCGACCGGGAAAAATACCTCGCCACCGAAACCGTCTCCGCGCTGGACGAAGACGTGAAGGCGGAGATCGCCGCCCACGGCGTCCGCAACGCCCTCCTCACCTCCATCGCGCCGACGGGCACGATCTCCCTCCTCGCCGGCAACGTCTCCTCCGGCATCGAGCCCGTCTTCGCTCATGCCTACACCCGCAAGGTGCTGCTGCCGGACGGCGGGCGGAAGGAGGAGCTGGTGGAGGATTTCGCCGTCCGCCTCTGGCGGGAGAAGCACGGCGCCGCCCCCCTCCCCGATCATTTCGTCACCGCGCAGGAGCTGACGCCGGAGGAGCATGTTCGGATGCAGGCCGCCGCGCAACCCTATGTCGAAAGCTCCATCTCCAAGACGATCAACTGCCCCGCCGACATCGCCTTCGAAGCGTTCGAGGCCGTCTATCGCCTCGCATACGAGAGCGGGCTGAAGGGCTGCACCACCTACCGGCCCAACGAGGTGACGGGCTCCGTTCTCTCCGTCGAGGCGCCGGCCGCCGAGAAGGTGGAGGCTGTCGCGGAAAACGAGGCGCCGGCCGCGCACGCCACAGGCGAGGTCGTCTACATGTCCCGCCCGCTGGACCGACCCCAGGCGCTCGACGGCGCGACCTACAAGCTGAAATGGCCGGAAAGCGAGCACGCCATCTACATCACCATCAACGACGTGGTGATCGGCGGGCGGCGGCGGCCCTTCGAGGTGTTCATCAACTCGAAGAACATGGAGCATTTCGCCTGGACGGTCGCGCTGACGCGCATGATCTCCGCCGTTTTCCGCCGCGGCGGGGACGTGAGCTTCGTCGTCGAGGAGCTGAAGGCGGTGTTCGACCCGCGCGGCGGCGCCTGGATGGAGGGCCGCTACGTCCCCTCCATCCTCGCGGCCATCGGCGGCGTGATCGAGCGGCACCTGGTGGAGACCGGCTTCATCGCCGGCGAAGGCCTCGGCCTGAAGGCCGACCCGGAGGCGCAACGCCTCGCCGTCGGCGACCGCCCCGCCGGCCCCGCCTGCCCCGCCTGCGGCGCGCGGGGAATGCGCATGGTGGAAGGCTGCATGACCTGCGGGAGCTGCGGGCATTCGAAATGCGGGTGAGGCTTATTAAAGCGGAGAGGGGAACTCTTTGACCAAAAGACTAAGGATCGAGGCTACTGGATTTCCGGATTTACCGGTTATGATGCAAGCTACACTAGCGGCACTTAGAGTGCTTGGCGGCTCCGCTAGTATTCAAGAAATTGATGATACTGTTGCCGAAGCGGAACAAATAAGTGAAGATGAACAGAGTCACTTAATGCCAGACGGCTATTATCGTAGGTACAATTACTATATGTCGTGGGCGAGAACTTACCTAAAGCGTGGAGAAGCAATACAGAACTCTTCACGTGGAGTTTGGGCGCTAACAGAACTTGGCGAGAGACTGAAAAGCCTAGGTGAAATCAAGGCGATTTATGATACTGTCAATGCACAGGAGCGAGAGAGGAGCCGACAAAAGAGGCTAGCGAAACGCGACGAGAAGTCTACTCCTGAGACTCCAATCTCGCAACCAGAGGAGACTAGCGATGACAATATTGACTGGAAATCGAGCCTGATTGCTACGCTCAGATCAATGGAGGCGTCGGCATTTGAGCGTCTCTCTCAACGTCTATTGCGCGAGAGTGGCTTCATTAAAGTTGAAGTTCGGGGAAAAAGTGGCGACGGCGGAATTGATGGAGTAGGCGTCCTTCGTGTAGGCCTTGTAACATTTCAAGTATATTTTCAATGTAAGAAATGGTCGTCAAGCGTAGGTGCGAAGGAGATTCGTGATTTCAGAGGTGCGCTACAGGGCCGAGCCGATAAGGGACTGTTCATCACAACAGCCACCTTCACCGCGCAAGCGTCCGAAGAGGCCACCCGCGACGGCGCGATTGCGATTGACTTGATTGATGGCGACCGACTGTGCGAACTCCTAAGGGAGAGGGAGTTGGGCGTCCGAACCGTCATGAAACCGGAGGTTTCGATAGACAAGGAGTGGTTCTCGAAGGTGTAGGCCGCCTTCACGCGCCTTTTTCTCGACAGCCCCCCGCCTCTGGCGCATCATCATGTCATGCGCATGACGCTCGCCGCACTGCTCCTTCTCGCCGCGCCCGCCGCCGCGCAGGACATCGAGGTTGACGTGGAGCTCTTCCTCGCCGTGGACGTCTCCCGCTCCATGACCCCGCGGGAGCTGGAGATCCAGCGGCGCGGATACGCCGAGGCGCTGGTGTCGGACGAGGTGCTCGCCGCCATCGGCAAGGGCTTCCTCGGCCGCATCGCGCTCACCTATGTCGAATGGGCCGGGCCGGATTCGCAGCGCGTCGTCGTCCCCTGGACGATGATCGAGCACCCGGAGGACGCCATCGCCGTCGCCGCCTCCATCACCGCGAATTTCGAGGAGGCGATGCGGCGCACCTCGATCTCCGGCGCGCTCGACTACGCCGCAGCGGATTTCGCGACGAACGGATTCGAGAGCTGGCGGCAGGTGATCGACGTCTCCGGCGACGGGCCGAACAATCAGGGCCGCCCCGTGCATCACGCGCGGGACGACGCCATCGCCGCCGGCTTCGTCATCAACGGCTTGCCGCTGATGACGGAGGAAGGGCTCGGCCTCCGCTGGAATCTCGACGATCTGGACAAATACTACGAGGCCTGCGTGATCGGCGGCCCGGGCGCCTTCGTCGTTCCCGTCCGGACATGGGAGGAATTCCCGGCGGCGGTGCGGATGAAGATCGTGCAGGAGCTGGCCGGCCCGCCGCTCGTCCACCGCGCGCAGTTCACGGCTGAAGCGCCGGCCTATGACTGCATGATCGGCGAGAAGATCTGGGAGCGGTTCCGGGATGTCTGGGGCGGCCCCTGAACCGATGAGACCCCGATGTTCGCGAAAGACAGCCTGAAATACGAGGCGATTCCCCTCCCCCCGCGCCCGGAGCGGAGCGACGAGGAGACCGTCGCCGCCGCCGAAGCCTTCCGCGCGGAGATGGAGAGCCGCTGGACGATCCGGGACTTTTCCCCCCGCCCCGTGCCCCGCGCGGCGATCGAGGCGGCGGTGATGACCGCGGGCTCCGCCCCCTCCGGCGCCAATCATCAACCGTGGTTCTTCTGCGCCGTGGGCGACGCGGAGACGAAGCGCGCCATCCGCGAGGCGGCGGAGGAGGAAGAGCGCGCCTTCTACGCCGGCGGCGGCGGGGATGAGTGGATCAAGGCGCTGGAGCCGCTCGGCACCGGGCCGGAAAAGCCGCATCTCGAAATCGCCCCCTGGCTCATCGTCGTCTTCGCGCAGCGCTGGGGCGAATTCGCGGACGGGACGCGCTACAAGAACTACTACGTCCCCGAAAGCGTCGGCATCGCCACCGGCTTCCTGATCGCGGCGCTCCACAAGGCCGGGCTCGCCATGCTCACGCACACGCCGAACCCGATGCGCTTCCTCAACGGCGCGCTCGGCCGCCCCGCCTCGGAAAAGCCGGTGATGATCCTCGCCGTCGGCCATCCGGCGGAGGGTGCGACGGCGCCCGCAGTCGCGCGCATGAAGAAGCCGATGGAGGCCATTCTTTCGGTGAGGGAATAGCGGCCCTGCGAAGGCCGCGCTTCTCCGGTCGCGTTCCCGGCGCTATGGCTGCCCCATGAACCCCGTCCGCGGCATCGGCTTCAAGCTTCTCTCCGTCTGCGTCTTCATGGCGATGTCGGCGATCATCAAGGCGACGGCGGATGAGGCGCCGCCGGGGGAGCAGATGTTCTTCCGCTCGCTCTTCGCGATCCCGCCCGTTCTCCTCTGGCTCTGGGCGACGGGGGAGTTCCCCCGCGCGCTCCGCACGGCGAACCCCGCCGGGCATCTCTGGCGCGGCTTCGTGGGCTCCGCGGCGATGGGCTTCTCCTTCCTCGCGCTCGGGCTCATCCCCCTGCCGGAGGCTGTGGCCATCGGCTTCGCCGCGCCGATCCTGGCGACGATCTTCGCGGCGATGTTCCTCGGGGAGACGATCCGCCTCTACCGGCTCTTCGCCGTGGCGCTCGGCCTCGCCGGGGTGACGCTGGTGATCTGGCCGCGGCTTTCGGAAATCAACGCCGGCGAGGTCACGACGATGGAGAGCGTGGGCGCCTTCGCCGCGCTCCTCGCCGCCGTCTTCGCCGCGCTCGCGCAGGTCTTCGTCCGCAAGCTCGTCTCGACGGAGACGACGGGCGCCATCGTGATCTACTTCTCGCTGACCTCGACCGTCCTCTCCCTCCTCTCCGCCCCTTTCGGCTGGACCCTGCCGGGCGGCGAGACGACCGCGCTCCTCATCTTCGCCGGCCTTCTCGGCGGGCTCGGGCAGGTGCTGCTGACCCTTTCCTACCGCCACGCGGAAACCTCGGTGATCGCGCCCTTCGACTACGCGCAGATCATCCTCGCCATGCTGATCGGATGGTTCATCTTCGCCGAGGCGCCGACCGTCTTCATGCTGGCCGGAGCGGCGCTGACGGTGCTGGGCGGCGGCATCATCATCTGGCGGGAGCGCCAGCTCGGCATCGAACGCGCGCGGGCGCGGAAGGTGATGACGCCGCAGGGGTGAGGGCGGGGCCCCGCAGGGCCCCTGCCCCGGATCGTCAGCCGCCGGCCTTCGCCAGCCGCTCCGCCACGTTCTCCCAGTTCACAAGGTTCTCGAGGAAGTTGGAGAGATAGGCCGGCCGCTTGTTGCGGAAGTCGATGTAGTAGGAATGCTCCCACACGTCGCAGCCGAGAAGCGCGGTCTGCCCGAAGCAGAGCGGGTTCACGCCGTTCTCGGTCTTCGTGACCTTCAGCGCGTCGCCGTCCTTCACCAGCCAGCACCAGCCGGAGCCGAACTGCCCGGCGCCCGCGGCGGAGAAATCCGCCTTGAACTGGTCGACCGAGCCGAACGCGTCCGTGATCCGCTTTTCAAGCTCGGAGGGCATGGCGCGGCCCTTCGGCCCCATCATCGTCCAGAACTCGTTGTGGTTCCACATCTGCGAGGCGTTGTTGAAGAGGCCGGACTGGGCGACGGCGCCGGCCTGATAGGTCGCCTTCACGATGTCCTCGAGGCTCTTGCCCTCATGGCCGGAGCCGGCCAGCAGCTTCGCGCCGTTGTCGGCATAGGCCTTGTGGTGAAGGTCGTGGTGATATTCCAGCGTCTCCTTCGACATGCCGCCGGCGGCGAGCGCATCGTGGGCGTAGGGCAGGTCGGGAAGGTCGAAAGCCATGGTTGTCCCTCTCTTCTGTCGGGGTTTCGTCCGGGGGCGATATAGCGCGGTTCGCGCGCCGTCGCACCCCCCTCAGTCACGGAACGGGCGACAGGCCGAAGCGTTCCGGGTCAGACGGCGATAAGCGCCGCCGCCACGCGCCGCCCCTCGGAAAGCAGCACGTTGTAGGTGCGGCAGGCCGAACCGGTGGACATGACCTCCGCCCCGATCCCCGCCGATTCGAGCGCCCGGCGCGCGGCATGATCCAGCGGCGCGATCTCCGCCCCCATGCCGATCAGCAGCACGTCGATGGAAGCGGCCTCCGCGATCACGGCGGCGAAATCCGCCTCCGCCGGCGCGCCGGAAACCGGCCAGCCTGCGACGCCGGAAGGGGTGAGGAGCAGCCCGCCCTCATGGAACGCGCCCGAGAGCCGGAAGCCGCCGCCGCCATAGGCGTCGATCGGCGGCGGGCCGGAAAAGTCGATCTCGGTGACGCGCATCTCAGGGCGCGTCCGGCGCGCCGAACTGGACGCCCGCGGGCCCGCCATCCTCGGGCTTGGACCAGTCGCGCTTCACGCCGAGCATCATCACGATCATCGCCGCGATGAAGATCGACGAATAGGTGCCGATCACGATCCCCCAGATCATCCCGAAGGTGAAGCCGCGGATCACCTCCCCGCCGAGCGTGTAGAGCGCGATGAGCGCGATGAGCGTGGTGAGCGAGGTCATCGTCGTCCGGCTCAGCGTCTCGTTCACCGAGAGGTTGAGCAGCTCCATCATCGGCATCGCCTTGTAGCGGCGCAAATTCTCCCGCACCCGGTCATAGACGACCACGGTGTCGTTCAGCGAATAGCCGACGATGGTGAGAAGCGCGGCGACGATGGAGAGGTTGAATTCGAGCTGGATGAGCGAGAAGAGCCCGATCGTCAGCAGCACGTCATGCGCCAGCGAGGCGACGGCGCCGACCGCGAACTGCCATTCGAAGCGCAGCCAGACATAGATCATCACCGCGACGAGGCTGAGCAGAACGGCGAGGATGCCCGCCTGGATCAGCTCGCCCGAAACCTTCGGGCCGACGAACTCGACCCGGCGCAGCTCGATCTCCCCGAGCTCGGCCTTGAGCGCGCGGAGCACGATCTCGTCCGGCGTCGGCTGCCCCTCGACCACGGCGTCGGCGGCGATCTGGATCAGAACCTCGTTCGGATCGCCGAATTCCTGCACCGTCGCATCGCCGAGGCCGAGCCCGCCGACGATCCCGCGGATCCGCGCAAGGTCCGCCGGCCCGTCCGTCCGGATCTCGATCAGCGCGCCGCCGCGGAAATCGACGCCGAAATTCAGCCCCTGGGAGAGGAAGACGACCACCGCCGCCACCATCGCCACAAGGCTGGCCGCGATGAACTTTCGGCCGTGGCCGATGAAGTTGATATGCGTGTCTTCGGGAACGAGCTTCAATCGCATGGCGCCCTCCTCAGACCGTCAGCGTCTTGGGCCGGCGGCGGTGATACCATGTGGCCACGATCAGCCGCGTCACCATCACCGCGGTGAAGACCGAGGTGAGAATGCCGATGGCGAGCGTGACCGCGAAGCCGCGGACCGGGCCGGAGCCCATCGCGAAGAGGATCGTCGCCGCGATGAAGGTCGTGATGTTGGCGTCGATGATGGCGCCGAAGGCGCGCTCGTAACCCGTCTCTATGGCGCGGGCGACCGCCTTCCCGCCTTTCAGCTCTTCCCGTATTCGCTCGAAGATCAGCACGTTCGCGTCCACCGCCATGCCGATGGTCAGCACGATGCCGGCGATGCCGGGCAACGTCAGCGTCGCGCCGATCAGGGACAGGATGCCCATGATGAGGCCGACATTGATGATGAGCGCGATGTTGGCGAAGACGCCGAACATGCCGTAACTCGCCACCATGAAGATCAGCACGGCGGCGAAGGCGACCACGGTGGCGATCCGCCCGGCCTCGATGCTGTCCTGCCCGAGCCCGGGGCCGACCGTCCGCTCCTCCTCGAAGGAGATCGAGGCGGGCAGCGCGCCGGCGCGGAGGAGGATGGCGAGCTGCTGCGCGCTCTCCACCGTGAAGGAGCCGGAAATCTGCCCCGAGCCGCCAAGGATCGGTTCGCGGATCACCGGGGCGGTGATCACCACGTCGTCGAGCACGACGGCGAAGGGGCGGCCCACATTCTCGCTCGTCGCGCGGCCGAACTTGCGCGCGCCGGACGTGTCGAAGCGGAAGTTGACCACCGGCTCGCCCGTCTGCCCGTCGAAACCGGGCTGCGCGTCCTTCAATTCGTCGCCGGTGACGAGCGCGCGGCGCTCGACGATGTAGCCGGCGCCGGGATTGTCCGCATCGGCGAAGATCGCGGTCCCCGGCGCGGGGGTGCGCGTCAGGTCGCCCGTCTGCCCCTCGACGAGGTGGAAGGTGAGCTTCGCCGTCTTGCCGATCAGCTCCTTGATCTCCAGCGTGGAGGAGACGCCGGGAACCTGCACGAGGATGCGCCGCTCGCCCTGCCGCTGGATCGAGGGTTCGCGCGTGCCGGCCTCATCCACCCGGCGGCGGATGATCTCGAGGCTCTGCGCCATCGTCCGGTCCGTCGTCGCCTTCACGGCGCCCTCGGAGAGGGTGACGACAAGGCTCTGGTCCGGCCCTTCGGAGACGACGAGATCGGGCGCCGTGATCCCGAGCGTGAAGTCGGAGACCGGCTGCGCCAGGCCCTGCAAAGCCTCGCGCGCCGCGGGAATGTCGGCGGCGTCCGTGATGCGGACCGAAACCCGGTCCTCCGCCGCGACGAGGCGGGTGTAGCGCCTGACGCCCGCATCGCGGAGCGCGTCCCGCGCCTCGGCGCGCACCGCCTCCATCCGCTCCGCGATCACGTCCTCGATGCGAACCTCGACGAGCAGATGCGCGCCGCCCCGCAGGTCGAGCCCGAGATTGACGACATTGGCCGGCAGGAACGACGGCCAGGCGTTCGCCCGCTCGACCAGCTCGGGGGAAGGGCTGAGCCCGGCCTCCGTCAGCTTGTCGATCTCGCCGCGCGCAAGCGCCGCGTCGTCCGCCCTGTCATAGGCGAGGTTCGGCGCAGCCAGCGCGAGGCCGAGAAGGCAGAGGCCGATGACCAGCGCCTTCTTCCAGAGAGAAAAATAGAGCAAACCCGGCTCCCCGTTGCGTGGCGCGCCGGATCAGGCCTCCGCCGGCTCGCCCTTCGAGATGACGCTCGCCACCGCGGAGCGCAAGAGGCGGACGCGGACATTGGCCGCGATCTCGATCTCGATCTCCTCCTCGTTGTCCTTCACCTTCGTGACCTTGCCGAAGATGCCGGACTGCGTGAGCACCTGGTCGCCGCGCCGAAGCGCGTTGACCATGTTCTTGTGCTCCTTCGCCTTCTTCTGCTGCGGGCGAATGAGGAAGAAGTAGAAGATCACGAAGATCAGGATCAGCGGAATGAAGGAGGCGAACATGTCGCCTCCGCCGCCGCCGGCGGCCTGTGCATAGGCAGGTGTTGCGAACACGCGATGACTCCGTTTCGATGTCGGCGCGGACTATAGTCAGGGGCCGGGTCGATGCAAGGCGGCGCGGGCGCGACGGAACCGCCGCATCCGCGCGTGGAAGCCGCATGGCGGCATGACAGGGAGAGACGGGTGAAGCCATCGAGGGAGACGATCGCCGCGATCCGCTTCGGCTACGGGCTCCGCCCGGGCGAGGCGCCGCCGGCCGACGCCGACGCCCTGATGGCGCAGCTCGTCGCCGGCCCCGCCTTCGCCCCCCCCTTCGCCTCGGGGGTGGACCTTCTGGAGCCCTTCCGCGCGTTCGAGGCGGTGCGGACGGACAAGAGCGAAATGGCGGGGCGGCAGGACGCCCTGCGCACGGCGCGCCAGCAGATACGCCAGGGCTTCGCGCGGGCGCAGCGCGACAGGGCCATCGCGCCGATCTTCTCCCCGCACGGCTTTTTCGAGCGCCTCGCCTGGTTCTGGTCGGGCCATTTCGCCGTGGCGGGGAAGAACCTCCCGGCCATCGCCTTCGCGCCGCGGCTGGAGGCGGATGCGATCCGGCCGCATCTGGCCGGCCCCTTCCGCCTCCTCCTCCGCGCCGCCGCGACGCATCCGGCGATGGTGGTCTATCTCGACCAGACGAACTCGATCGGCCCGAACTCGCCCGCGGCCCGCGGGCGCGGCGGGCTGAACGAGAACCTGGCGCGGGAGATCATCGAGCTTCACACGCTCGGCGTCGGCGCCGGCTACACGCAGCAGGACGTGCGGCAATTCGCCGAACTGCTGACCGGCCTCACCTACGACCTCGCGACAGCGCGGCCGGATTTCGTCCCGCGCCGCGCCGAGCCGGGGCAGGAGCTGATTCTCGGAAAGCTCTATGGCGGGGCGGGCCCCGATATCCGCGACGTTCACGCCGCGCTCGACGATCTCGCCGCGCATCCGGCGACGGCGAAGCGGCTCTGCGCCAAGCTCGCGGCGCATTTCGTCGCCGACGATCCGCCCGAAAGCCTCGTCGCCGCGATGGAGGCGGCCTGGAAGCGCAGCGACGGAAACCTTTCAGAGGTTTACGCCGCGATGCTCGACCATGACGAGAGCTGGTCGCGCTTCGGCGAGAAGGTGAAGCAGCCCTTCGACTTCGTGGCCTCCGCCTGGCGCGCGGTCGGCGCGACGGCGGAGGAGATCGAGGCGCTGCACATGGACTCGCGCCCGCGGGCCTTCCTCGCCAACCCCTTCGCGCGGCTCAACCAGGAGCCCTACAACCCGCCCGGCCCGCAGGGATGGCCGGAGGCGGCGGAAGCCTGGATCACGCCGCAGGGCCTTTCGGCGCGGATCGAATGGGTCTCCTATCTGGCGCGGGAGGTCGCGCCGCGGCGCGACCCGCGGGCGCTTCTGGCCGAGGCGCTGCCCGGCGTCGCCGGGGATGCGACGACCTTCGCCGCGACCAATGCGGCCGAGCGGTGGGAGGGGATCGCCCTCGCCCTCGTCTCCCCCGAATTCAACCGGCGATAGGGGTCTCGCGATGGACAGACGCGCCTTCCTCCGCTCCGGCTTCGCCCTCGGCTGCGCCGCCGCGGCCGCGCCCGCGCTCACTCCGCTCCGGCTCCTCGCCGCGCCGGGGGAGAACCGGCTGGTCGTCATCGTTCTGCGCGGCGCGATGGACGGGCTGGGCGTCTTCCCGCCGGCGGCGGACCGCGAATACGCCGCGCTCCGCCCCGGCCTCGCGGCGCAGGTCTCGAAGGACCTCGTGCCGCTCGACGGCCGCTTCGGCATGGACGGCCGGCTCGCCGCGCTGGAGCCGCTCTGGCGCGCGGAGGAGCTCGCGGTCGCCCACGCCGTCTCCACCCCCTACCGCGAGAAGCGGAGCCATTTCGACGGGCAGGACCTGCTCGAGAACGGCGGGGAGGAGGTCGGCGTCCTGAAGGACGGATGGCTCAACCGCGTCGCCGCGCTCCTTCCCGGCGCGACGGCGGCGGAGGCGCTCTCCGTCGGGCGGGACGCGATGCTGCTCACTTCCGGCGCCGCGCCCTTCGGCTCCTGGGCGCCGGGCCAGCAGCTCATCCTGAGGAATGACGAACGCGGCCTCCTGACCCGCATCTACGCGCAGGACCCGCTCTTCGCCGAAGCCGTGGCGATGGCCGAGGCGCTCTCCGCCGATGCCGGGGAGCGGCGGGAGAGCGCGGCCGCCTACGCCGCGCGCCGCCTCGCGGGCGAGGCGCGCATCGCCGCCTTCTCCATCGGCGGATGGGACACGCACGCCAACCAGCACGGCGCCCTCGGCCATCCGCTCGCGGCGCTGAGCGAGGCGATCCTCTCCCTCCGCTCCGGGCTCGGCTCCGCCTGGTCCCGCACGCTCGTCGTGGCGATGACGGAGTTCGGCCGCACGGCGCGGGAGAACGGGAACCGCGGAACGGACCACGGGACGGGCGGCGCGGCGCTCCTCGCCGGCGGCGCGCTCCGCGGCGGGCGCATCTACGGCTCGTTCCCCGGCATCGCGGAGCGTCAGCTCTATGGCGGGCGCGATCTCGAGCCGACGGAGGACGTGCGCCGCCACGCCGCCTGGGCGATCTCGGCCCAGTTCGGCCTGCCGCGCGCCGCGCTCGAATCCGCGATCTTCCCCGGCCTCGACATGGGGGGCGCGCCCGGCTGGCTCGCTTGACGGCGCGCGCGGCGCGGCGCAGCCTCCGCCCATGAATCAGGATCGCCCGCTCGGCCCGCCCGTCCCAGGTTTCACGCCGCCCCCGCTCCCGCAGCGCGAGCCCATCGAAGGCCGCTGGTGCCGCCTCGAACCCTTCGAGCCGGCGCGCCACGGCCCCGCGCTCTTCGAGGCCTATCGCGGGGCGGACGAGGTGTGGGATTACATGCCGACCGGCCCCTTCCCCGATCTCGCCGCCTTCATGGCCTGGGCGGAGCCGGCGGCGCAGGCGGACGACCCGCTCTTCTTCGCCGTGATCGACCGGGAGGACGGCAGGGCGAAGGGCCTCGCCTCCTATCTCCGCATCACCCCGGCTCAAGGGTCGATCGAGATCGGCTACATCGCCTGGGCGCCGTCGCTCCAGCGCACGCGGGCGGGGACGGAGGCGATGCTCCTCTTCATGGCCCGCGCCTTCGCGCTCGGCTACCGGCGCTACGAGTGGAAATGCAACGCGCTCAACGCGCCCTCCCGCCGGCTCGCGATGCGGCTCGGCCTCTCCTACGAAGGCGTGTTCCGCGCCCACATGGTGGTGAAGGGCCGGAACCGGGACAGCGCCTGGTATGCGGCGACGGAGGCGGACTGGCCGGCGCTGAAGGCGGCGCACGAGGCATGGCTCGACCCCGCGAATTTCGACGAAGCGGGCCGCCAGCGCCGCAGCCTCTCGGACCTCACGCGACCGGTCCTCGTCGCGACGGGGTGATGGACCGCAGCGCCGTCATGCGCCGCGTGAAGGCGCGGGACACGGGGCCGGAGCGCCGCGTGCGGCGGATGCTGAGGGAGATCGGGGCCCCCGGCTACCGGCTCGACTGGAAGGCGGCGCCGGGGCGGCCCGACATCGCCTATCCCGGCCGGCGCCTCGCCATCTTCGTCCACGGCTGCTTCTGGCACGGGCACGATTGCCCGCGCGGGGCTCGTGAGCCGAAGACGAACGGGCATTACTGGCGCGCAAAGATCGGCCGCAACCGGGCGCGGGACGAGGCGGCGCTTGAAGCCCTCGCCGCGCGGGGGTGGCGCGCCCTCGTCCTCTGGGAATGCGCGCTCCGCGACGAGGCCGCCGCCGCGGCCCGGCTCCGCGCCTTCCTCGAAGGCGCTCAGGCGGCGTAGCCCTCCGCCTCCAGAAAACTCCGCTCCCCGCTGGTCGAGGCGCGGCCGAGCGCGGCGTTCCGATAGGGGAAGCGGCCGAAGCGGCGGATCACGTCCCGATGCTCCCGCGCATGGGGCAGCACCTCCGCGCTCGTCTTCGGCATCCGCGTCAGGATCAGGCGCACGCAGCGGTCCTGGTCAGTCATCGACTCGGAATGCATGAGTGGGAGGTAGAAGAACTGCCGTTGCGGCTCCGGCGCATGGAGATCGTGGCCGAGGCCGATCGCCCGTTTCGCCAGCGCCAGCGCCAGCGCGTCCGTGCTGAAGGCTTCAGGCCGCCCGCGGAACATGTTGCGCGGGAACTGGTCGAGCACGACCAGCAGCGCGAGGGCCGAATCCGGCCGCAGGATCCATTCGTCCAGCGCGCCGGCCCGCGCCGCCTCCCATGTCCCGCCGAAGCGGTCGCGCACCGCTCCGTCCGTCGCCTCGTTCGCCGCATACCAGCCTCCGGGCCCGATCTCCTCCAGCCAGAAGCCGAGAACCGACTCAGCCGTCTCCACAGACATGCCGACCTCCGTCAACGCGCCGCGTCGCGGCGCTCCGCTCGATGGGTTTCAACGTGGGGCGCGAGGGTTTTCCGGCGCAAGGCGCCGCGGCCACTGTCTTCGGATATTCGCTTCCGCGATCTCCGCGCATCGTTCGCCCCGGTTCGACGCCGCCGCGCGGCGGCGTCCGCATTCACACACGATAGGCGTGATTCACGAAAAAAGCGTCAAGCTTTTGTCGGCGCCGTGTCGGAATCGGGGCCGGGGCCGGAGCCGGGATGCGCCTGCGCCACCTCCTGCGCGATCTCCATGGCCACCGGCCCGACGGAGGGCGTGATCGCCGTGAACTTGCCCGTCTCCGCCGGCCCGAGCGCCCGGCGGCGCGTCATCCGGAAGAGGCCATAAAGGCTGATCCCCGCCATGCAGACGAGGATGTAGGAGAACCACGCCCAGGAGCCGAGGCTCTGCATCGCCTGCCCGACCATGACCGGCCCGCCGATCGAGCCCACCCCGCCCATGAACATCAATCCGGCGGCGGCGGAGGGCATGTCCTTCTGATCGAGGAAGTCGTTCGTATGCGCGATCATCAGCGCATAGAGCGGGTTGACGCAGCCGCCGATGGCGAAGGCGACGACATAGAGCGCGAGCGGGCTGGCGCTGAAGGCGATGCCCGCCGCCGAGGCGAGCGCGCAGAGCGCCGCGACGATGATGATGAGCGTCCGCCGGTCCATCCGGTCGGAAATCCAGCCGACCGGCCATTGCAGCAGCAGCCCGCCCACATAGATCGCCGCGACGAAGGCGGAAATCTCGGCGACGGAAAGCCCCCGCTCCGTGCCGTAGACCGCGGCCATCCCGAACATCACCGAATAGACCGCGCCGACGAGGATCGACCCGACGAAGCCGAGCGGCGAGGTCCGGAAGAGCCGCCCGAGCGTCATCCGCGCCGTCTGCTGCACGATGGGCGCCGGGCTCGCCGTAAGCAGGATCGGCATGAAGGAGATCGAGACGAGCACGGAAATGAGGACGAAAAGCCCGTATCCCGCCGGGTCCCCGAAGTTCAGCATCGCCTGCGCCGAGACGATGCCGAGCATCTGGATCACCATGTAGAGCGAGAGCGCCTTGCCCCGCGTCTGGTTGTCCGCCGCGTCGTTCAGCCAGCTCTCCGCCACGATGTAAACGGCGGAGAAGGAGAAGCCGACGATGAGCCGCAGCACGCCCCAGGCGATCAGGTCCGGCACCGCCGCATAGAGCACGAAGGCGGCGGAGATAAGCGAGCCCATCGCCGCGAAGGTCCGCACATGGCCGACCTTGCGGATCAGCACCGGCGCGAGCCGCGAGCCGCCGAGAAAGCCGACGAAATAGGCCGAGATGACATAGGAGAGCAGCGCCGGGTCGAATCCCTCGATGGCGCCGCGGATGCCGAGGAGCGAGCCCTGGAGCCCGTTCCCGATCATCAGCAGGAACATGCCGAGCAGGAGCGCCCAGGAGCTGTTCAGAACGGCGATCATGCGGCGACTCCCGGTTGAGGGCCGAGCATAGCGAATAACGCGGGCGGGATTAACCCTCCCCTTCGCGCCTCGCGCGCCAGAGCAGCGAGGAATCGCCATAGGAATAGAACCGCATCCGCTCCGCCACCGCACGGGCGTAGAGCGCCAGCATCCGCTCCCGCCCCATGAAGGCGGAGACGAGCATGAGCAGCGTGGAGCGCGGCAGGTGGAAATTCGTCACCAGCCCGTCCACGGCGCGGAAGCGGAAGCCCGGCGTGATGAAGATGTCCGTCTCCCCGATGAAGGGCGCGACGCCCCCCTCCCCCGCCGCCGATTCGAGGAGGCGGAGCGCCGTCGTCCCCGCCGCGACGACGCGCCCGCCGGCGGCCCGCGTCTCGTTCGCCGCCGCGGCCGTCTCCGGCGGCAGCTCGCCCCATTCGGCGTGCATCCGGTGGCCGGAGACCTCCTCCGCCTTCACCGGCAGGAAGGTTCCCGCCCCGACATGGAGCGTCAGCCGCGCCGTCCGCACCCCGCGTTCCGCCAGCGCCGCCATCACCTCCGGCTCGAAATGCAGCGAGGCCGTCGGCGCGGCGACCGCGCCGGGCGCGGCGGCGAACATCGTCTGGTAATCCGCCTTGTCCGCCTCGTCCGCGGCGCGGCGGGCGGCGATATAGGGCGGCAGCGGCGGCGCGCCGACGCGGGCGATCTCCGCGTCGAGCGTGGGGCCGGCGGTGGCGAACTCGATCTCCACCAGCCCCTCCTCCCCCTTCGCCGCCAGCGTCGCGCCGAGCCCGCCGAAATCGAGCGCGTCGCCCGGCTTCAGCCGCTTGCCCGGCCGCGCCAGCGCCGACCAGCGGGAGGGCGAGAGCCGCTTGAGCAGCGTCGCCTCGACCGCGACATCCGAGTCGCCGCGCCGTCGAACCCCGGAGAGCCGGGCCGGGATCACCTTTGTGTCGTTGAAAACGAGAAGGTCGCCCGGCCTCAGATGAAGCGGCAGATCGGAAAAGACGCCGATCTCCTCCCGCTCCACATCCGCCACAAGAAGCCGCGCCGCCCTGCGGGGCCGCGCGGGGCGAAGGGCGATCAGCTCCTCCGGCAGATCGAAATCGAAATCGTCGACGCGCATTTCACCGCTCCCGCAGAAACGCGAACGGGCGCGCTCATGGAGCGCGCCCGCCGCGAAGTCCCGGCCTTATCAGCCGCCTACGGAGACCTTGATCATCCGGTCGGGCTCGCCGTCGATCGCGCCGTTGCCGGAGCGGGAGCCCTTCTTGATGTTGTCCACATGCTCCATGCCTTCGATCACCCGGCCGAAGACGGTGTACTGGCCGTTCAGGAAGGAGCCTTCCTCGAACATGATGAAGAACTGGGAATTGCCGGAATTCGGGTTCTGGGACCGCGCCATGCCGACCGTGCCGCGCTCGAACGGCAGCTTGGAGAACTCGGCCGGAAGGTCCGGATACTTGGAGCCGCCGGTGCCCGCGCGGGCCATGCTGGCGCCCTTGCCGTGCTCCACGTCGCCGGTCTGGGCCATGAAGCCCTCGATCACGCGGTGGAAGGCGACGCCGTCATAGGCCCCTTCCTTCGCGAGCGTCTTGATCCGCTCGACATGCTTCGGCGCGACCTCGGGGAGAAGCTCGATCTTCACCTCGCCCGTCTTCAGTTCGATGATGAGGGTGTTTTCCGGCTCCACGGCGAGCGCCTCCGTTGCTGAGAGGGACAGGATCGCGGCGAAGAGGACCGAGAGAAACCGTAGCGGCATCCTGAAACTCCATGATTGACGCAGGTGACCTATGCGCGCCGCTCGATGCGGTCAACCGCCGTATTTGCCCTTCAGCGCCTCGTTGACGCGCGGCGTGACAAAGCGCGACACGTCGCCGCCGAGCCGCGCGATCTCCTTCACGAGGCGGGAGGCGATGGCCTGATGCTCCGCCTCCGCCATCAGGAACACCGTCTCGATCTCGTCGTTCAGCGCGCGGTTCATGCCGACCATCTGGTATTCGTATTCGAAATCCGCCACGGCCCGCAGCCCGCGGATGATGATGGTCGCGCCGACCATCTGCGCCCGGTGCATCAGCAGGTCCTCGAAGGGCTCCACGTCCACCCGGCTGGCGTCCTCGCCGCAGATCGCGCCGATATCGGCCCTCAGGAGGTCTACGCGCTCCTCCAGCGTGAAGAGCGGGCCCTTGTCCCGGTTGATGGCGACGCCGATGACGAGCCGGTCCACCAGCCTGAGCGCGCGGCGGATGATGTCGCCATGCCCGCGGGTCACCGGGTCGAACGTCCCCGGGTAGAATCCGATCCGCATCACTGGCCCTCCCGCCGCGGCGTTTTGGCGAGGCAACAATGTTGCGCGCGCCCGGTCAAGAGGCGGCCTTCGCCGGCGCGTCATCGTCCGGGATTTCGAGCGTGAGCCCGCGCTTCGCCGCCGCCGCCATCACCGCCGCGCGGACGGCGTCGCTTCGCCTGAAGAGCCGCAGGAAGCCCGCCTCGTCGAGTTCCCGAAGCGTCACATGCGTCACCGCCCGCGCTTCGGAGCGGCGCGGGCGCTTCGTCAGGATGCCGATCTGCCCGAACATCTCGCCCCCGCCGAGGAGATGCGTCTGCCCCAGCGTCTCGACCTCGACCGCGCCGGAGGCGATGAAGAAGACGCATTTCGGCGGGCGGTCATGATGCATGATCACGTCGCCCGGCCCGACGAAGCGGGTCTTCATCGTCCGGTCGAGCCTGCGGAGAACCCGGTCGTCCAGCCCTTCGAAGAACGGGAACTGACGGATGAGATCGGCGCTTCTCACCGCGACGTCGAGCCGGGGCCGGCGGTCCAGCGCCTTGCGCTGCGCCTCGACGGCCCTCGTCAGCGCGCCGTGCAACTCCGCGCCGATAAGCCCGTCCTCGCGGAAGGCGTCGTATTCCCGCTCTTCGAGCCGGAGCGCGGTGCGCCGGATGAAGCGCCGCTCGAGTTCTTCCGCATAGTCCGGAAACTGGAGCTTCAGCCCGTCGAGCGCGCGCTCCACGTCCTCGGTGCGGTTGGCGAGAAGCTCGGTCAGAATGTCCGCGACGCGCCGCCCGTGGATCCGGAGGATGCGCTGCGCGATGAACCTGTCGAGATCGCGGAGGATCAGCCGCTGCGTCAGCAGCGCCTCGAACCGGTCCGCCACGGCGATCCGCAGGGGCAGCGAGACGCGGAGCCGGTTGTAGAGAAACACGCAGATTCGGAAGAGCCGCCCGTATCCGAGGTTTCGTCTCGCCGCGCGGTTGTATCCGAATCGTCCGGAAACCCGCGTCTGCTCGATGAGGCTGTCCGTATCCGTGATGATGCGGTCGGCGAGGCGGGAGGAGATGGCCCGCTCGCGGAACCGTTCGAGGATCAGGTCCCGCTCGGCGCTCGCCATCGCGATGAGGCCGAGCGTCACCCGGTCCCGGTCGAGGATCTCCGCGCCGTCCTCCGCCGCGCCGACCGCGGATTCGAGCCGCTCGCCGAAGGCCTTGGCCTCGGAGCGCACGATCTCCCGGGAAAGGCCGTATTCCTCCGTCGTCTTCGCCATGTCCTCCCGCACTTCCTGGAGCGCGACGGCGACGACCTGGTTGGCCAGCGCCGTATCGAGCGGGGAGAGCCGGTCGAGGCCCAGCCGGGCGATCACCCAGCGGAGGCTCCCGCCCTGCACGATCAGCGTGAAGAGCGTGAAGCCCGTCGCGAGCACGCCGGTGAGCCGCCGCACCTCGGGCGGCGCCGCGACGTTCTCCGTCACCGCCAGCGCCAGCGCCAGCGTCACCGCGCCCCGGAGCCCGCCCCAGAGGATCGCGGACCGATAGGGAATGCTCACCGGCGGAGAAAGGCGCGCGACGGTCAGGAGCGGCAGGAGCCCGAAGAGCACGGCGGCCCTCGCCGCGATCGCGGCGAGCACGACGACGAGGATGAGCCCGACATCCGCCCAGGTCAGCCCGCCCAGAAGCCGCGGAATGAGAATCGCCGCGAGGAGGAAGATCAGCGCCCCGGCCCAGTGCGCCAGCAGGTTCCATGTCTCCCGCAACATGGTCCAGGCCGCCGGCGGCAACCGCCCCGGCCCGAGCAGGTTCAGCGTCAGCCCCGAGGCGACGACGGCGATCACGCCGGACGCCCCCGCCACCTGCTCCGCCGCAAGATAGGAGAGATAGGGGAGCGCCACCGAGATCGAGACCTGCGCGAGCGGCCGCCCCGCCATCGGCCGCATGAGCCAGAGCGCGGCGAGCGCCAGCGCCCAGCCGAGAACCGCCCCGCCGAGGAAGAGCCCCGGCAGCCGTCCGAGCGCGGAAAGGAGCGAAGGGTCCGGCAGCCCGGCGATGACGAAGGAGATGAAGAGCCCGAAGAGCGCGATGGCCGCCGCGTCGTTCAGCAGGCTTTCCCCCTCGATGATGCGGGAGAGCCGGCGCGGCGCCGCGATGGAGCGGAAGATGCCGACCACCGCGGAGGGGTCCGTCGTGGAGACGATGGCCCCGATCAGCAGGCAGGCGGCGAGCGGCAGCGCCGTCGCCCATGAAAGCGCATAGCCGACGAACACGGTCGCCACCACCACCGCCACGACGGCGAGCAGCATGATCGGCGCCCAGTCGTCCAGCATCCGGCGCAGGTTCACGCCGAGGGTGACCTGGAATATCAGCGTCGGCAGAAAGAGATAGAGGAAGACATTGGAGCGGATCGGCAGGCCTAGAATGGCCTCCGCCACCGGGTTCAGCGCATCCGTCAGCGGCGTTGCGAGGAACCAGGCCGCCCCGGCGCCGATCGCCGATCCGAACAGCGCGAGGATGACCGTGTAAGGCAGCCGCAGCCGCTCGGCCAGCGGCTCCGCCAGGCCGATCAGCAGGAAGAGCGCCGCCAGAACGGCCGTGACGTGAACGATCAGCATGCCCCGACCTTAGGGCGCCGATCGTGGCGCGGAAATGGCGCCCCGGATCAGTTCCCCTTGATCATCTCCTCCATGGCGCGGTTCTCCATCTCCATCTCGGACATCCGCGCCTTCACCACGTCCCCGATGGAGATGACGCCGACGAGCCGCCCCTCCTCCATCACCGGCATGTGGCGGAACCGTCCGGCAGTCATCTTCTCCATCACCGAATGCGCGCTGTCAGTCGGCGCGCAGGAGATGACCGCCTTGGTCATCGCCGAGGCGACGGGAGACATCAGGCAGGCGCCGCCCTCCGCCGCAAGCCGGCGCACGATGTCCCGCTCGGAGAGGATGCCGGCCACGCCGTCGCGCCCGTCCGCGACGATGAGGGCGCCGATCTTCTTCTGCGCGAGAATGGCGGCGGCGGCGGAGAGCGTCTCCTGCGCGGAGATGGTCTCGACGGTCTGGATCGGCTTTTCGCCGATGATCTTTCTGACGTTCATCGCGTTTCCTCCCGGAAGTTGCCGGAACGGAACCGTAACACGCCTGCCGCGAATCGCGGAACGCTTATTCCGCCGCCGCCGCCGGTGCTTCCCGGCTGGCATTGACAGATCCTGTATTTAGTTGCATCTTCCTGTCAGGTAATTTGGAGTATCCTGATGTCCCATCCGATATCGTCACGAAAGGACGCTCTGGCGAATATCGCATCCTATCAGGCGGCGGCTTCGGTTCCGGAGGTCGCGCGGCGCATGCGCATGGTTCATACATGGTGCGCAACGAGAGCGAACGACAGGTGGCTGTTCGGGCAAGCGAAGTTCGTCGGCTTTCTGGACATGGACGCCGCCCGCTACCTTGCCGGAGACGCGACAAAATTCGGGCGGCGGGAGGAGGCTGCGCTGATCCGGTGGTTCGACTATGTGCAGAGAGACTCGCGCCTCGGGCGTGAAGTCCATGAGGCTCTGGCGGATTTCCTCGGGGCGCATGGTCATCCGGCGCCGCGCTCCGATGTCCGCATCATGGTGGACCGTGGCGTCGAAGCGGAGGTCGCTGCGCCGCCGGGCGCGCTGACGGGGCGAATTTCCGTCGATCCGGAGATTTGTGGAGGCCGTCCCTGCATTCGCGGAACGCGCGTTCGCGTGATCGACATTCTCGACATGCTGGCCGGCGGCGCGAACGAAGCGGAGATTCTCGACGATCTGCCCTATCTCGCGCCGGACGATATCCGCGCCGCGCTCGCCTATGCCGCACGGAGCCTTGACCACAGGGTCGTCGAGGCCGCGTGACGCTGCGTTTTCTTGTCGACGTCAATCTCTCGCCGAAGCTCTGCCTCGCGCTGAAGGCCGCCGGCCTTGAGGCCGCTCATGCAGTTCCGCTCGGCCTCGGCGCCGCGACGGACCGGGCGCTCGCGGATGCGGCCATAGCGCGCGGGGCCGTGCTCGTCTCGAGAGACGCGGATTTTCTCCGGCTCGCATTGGCCGACGCCCGGCTTCGCTTGCTCTGGCTTCGGGTCCCGAACCCGTCGCACCGGGAGGTATGGTCGAAGCTGGAGCCGCGCCTCCCGGAAATCGCCGCCGCGTTCGAGGCCGGCGAACGCATCGTCGAGTTTCGCTGACTATTCCGCCGCCACCCGGCCCCGCTTCAGAAGCGGCCGCAGATACCGCCCCGTATGGCTCCGCTCCACCGAGGCGACCTCCTCGGGCGTGCCCGTGGCGACGATCTCGCCCCCGCCGTCGCCGCCCTCGGGGCCGATGTCCACGATCCAGTCAGCCGTCTTGATGACGTCGAGATTGTGCTCGATGACGACGACCGTGTTGCCCGCGTCCACCAGTTCGTGCAGCACTTCGAGGAGCTTCCGCACATCCTCGAAATGCAGGCCCGTCGTCGGCTCGTCGAGGATGTAGAGCGTCCGCCCCGTCGCCCGCCGCGCCAGCTCCTTGGAGAGCTTCACGCGCTGCGCCTCGCCGCCCGAAAGCGTCGTCGCCTGCTGGCCGATCTTCACATAGCCGAGGCCGACGCGCTGCAGCGTCTCCATCTTCTCCCGGATCATGGGGATGGCGGCGAAGAATTCCACCCCATCCTCGACAGTCATATCAAGGACTTCGGCGATGGATTTCCCCTTGTACTTCACCTCCAGCGTCTCGCGGTTGTAGCGCGCGCCCTTGCAGGTCTCGCAGGTGACATAGACGTCGGGCAGGAAGTGCATCTCGATCTTGATGACCCCGTCGCCCTGGCAGGCCTCGCAGCGCCCGCCCTTCACGTTGAAGGAGAAGCGGCCGGGCTTGTAGCCGCGGGCCTTCGCCTCCGGCAGCCCGGCGAACCAGTCCCGGATCGGGGTGAAGGCGCCGGTATAGGTGGCGGGGTTGGAGCGCGGCGTGCGCCCGATGGGCGACTGGTCGATGTCGATCACCTTGTCGAGATGCTCGAACCCCTTGATCGAGCGGGAGGGCGCGGGGTTGCCCCGCGCGCCGTTCAGCCGCATCGCCGCCGTCTTGTAGAGCGTCTCGATGGTCAGCGTCGATTTCCCGCCCCCGGAAACCCCGGTGACGCAGGTGAGCGTGCCGAGCGGGAATTCCACCGTCACGTCGCGGAGGTTGTTGCCCGTCGCCCCCTCGATCCGGAGCCGCTTGCCGGAGCCCTTCCGCCGCTCCCCCGGCACGGGGATGACGCGCCGCCCGGCGAGGTAATCCCCCGTCACCGAGCCCTCCGCCGCCATGATCTCCGCCGGCGTGCCCGCGGCGATGACCCGCCCGCCATGCACGCCCGCGCCCGGCCCGATGTCGAGCACGTAATCCGCCTCGCGGATCGCCTCCTCGTCATGTTCCACGACGATGACGGTGTTGCCCTGGTCGCGCAGGTTCTTCAGCGTCGTCAGCAGCCGGTCATTGTCCCGCTGGTGGAGGCCGATGGAGGGCTCGTCGAGCACGTAGAGCACGCCCGTGAGGCCCGAGCCGATCTGGCTCGCAAGCCGGATGCGCTGGCTCTCCCCGCCCGAAAGCGTGCCGGAGGCGCGGGCGAGCGTCAGATAGTCGAGCCCGACATTGACGAGGAACCCGAGCCGCTCCCGGATCTCCTTCAGGATCGCGCCCGCAATCGCCTGCCGCTGCGGGGAGAGCGTGGGGAACACCGTCTCCGCCCATCCCGCCGCCTCGCGGATCGACATCTGCGTGACCTGCCCGATATGCAGCCCCGCGATCTTCACCGCCAGCGCCTGCGGCTTCAGCCGGAAGCCGCCGCAGGCGCCGCAGGGCCGGTTGTTCTGATAGGCCTCGAACACCTCGCGCATCATGTTCGACTCGGTCTCGCGATAGCGCCGTTCGAGATTGGGCAGCACCCCCTCGAACGGCCGCTCGACCTCATAGACCCGCCCGCCATCGTCATAACGGAACCGGATCTTCCGGTCGCCGGAGCCGCGCAGCAGAACCTCCCGCGCCTCCGCCGTCAGGTCCGCCCACCGCGCGGAGACCTTGAACCCGTATTCCCGCCCTATCGCTTCCAGCGTCTGCCGATACCAGGGCGAATTGGTCTTGGACCAGGGCGCGATGGCCCCCTTGTCGAGCCGCAGCGCCTCGTCCGGCACCACCAGCGCCTCGTCGAAGAAGAGCTCCGCCCCGAGCCCGTCGCAGGAAGGGCAGGCGCCGAACGGCGCGTTGAAGGAGAAGAGCCGCGGCTCGATCTCCGCGATGGTGAAGCCCGAAACCGGGCAGGCGAACTTCTCGGAAAAGACGGTGATCGCCGGCTCCCCCTCCCCTTCCGCCGGCGCCGTCTCGATCACGGCGATCCCGTCGGCGAGGGCGAGCGCGGTGGAGAAACTGTCCGCCAGCCGCTGCTCCATCCCCTCCCGCACCACGATCCGGTCCACCACCACGTCGATGTTGTGGCGGAACTTCTTGTCGAGGACGGGCGGCTCCTCGAGGTCATGGAACGCGCCGTTCACCTTCACGCGCTGGAACCCGGCCTTCCGCCATTCGAGGAATTCCTTGCGGTATTCCCCCTTCCGGTCGCGGATGACGGGCGCGAGGAGATAGGCCCGCGTCCCCTCCTCCATCGCCATCACCCGGTCCACCATCTCGGAAACCTGCTGCGCCTCGATGGGGAGGCCCGTCGCCGGCGAATGCGGCACGCCCACGCGGGCGAAGAGCAGGCGGAGATAATCGTAGATCTCCGTCACCGTGCCGACCGTGGAGCGCGGATTCCGGCTCGTCGTCTTCTGCTCGATGGAGATGGCGGGGGAGAGGCCCTCGATATGGTCCACATCCGGCTTCTGCATCATCTGCAGGAACTGCCGCGCATAGGCGGAGAGCGACTCGACATAGCGCCGCTGCCCTTCCGCATAGATCGTGTCGAAGGCGAGGGAGGACTTGCCGGAGCCCGAAAGCCCCGTGATGACCGAAAGCTGGTTGCGCGGGAGATCGACGTCGATCCCCTTCAGATTGTGCTCCCGCGCCCCGCGGATCGAAAGGAACTTCTGTTCGGCCATGAGACGCCTCTAGCACGGGAGCGGAACGGTCGGGAGCCACATCGGGCAATCCGATGACATAGGCTGTCAGGAGGGGGAGGCAAAGGGGCCGGCGAGCCGCGCGCGGGCGGCCTTCCCCCGCCTCGGCCGAAAACCCATATCCGCCCGGGCGCCGCCAATCGCCGGAAGGACGGGCATGGACAAGCGATTGTTGATGGAATTGATCCCGGGCCCGGCCTTTCTGGTCGGAAACGCCCTCGGCGGCATCTTCGTCGGCGCCGGCTTCGCGACCGCCGCGACCGCCCTCGCCATCGTCCTCAGGTGGAGATGGGACAGGACCCTGCCCCTCATGGCCATCTCCATCCTGCTGCTGACGGTCGTTCTGCTGGGCGCCGGCCTCGTTCTGGACGACACGACCTTCGTCAAGATCAGCAACACCCTTGGCTCCCTCGCCTTCGCTCTCATCGTCGCTTTCGGGATGCTTCTGAAGCCGAGCCTCCTGCGCCGCACGCTCGGCCATTCCATCCGCATGAACGCGCGCGGCTGGCGCGTTCTCCATATCGGCTGGATAACGCTCTCCGTCGCGCGCGCCGCGGCGAACGAGGCTGTGTGGCGAACCATGTCCGACGACGCCTGGGCGCTCTACAACGGCGTCTCCGACATCGCGTGGATCGCCCTCTTCTTCGCCGTCACGTCCGTGCTCGCGCACCGCTACTGGGACGAGCCGGCTCCCCCGCGGGAAACAGCCGAGAAGGGCTGAGCATCCCCGCCGCCCGCGCCGCCCCGCTCACGCGATCTTCAGACTTTCCGGGTATCATACCGAAGTTGGCCCGAAGCACGAAGCTACCAGACCAAGGTTAACCCGCCGTTTCCGCCCGAGCCTGCAATACGCTTGTAATACGTTTGTAATACGGAAAATTACATGGTTAACGCCATGAAATCCCTTCAATTACAATGCCTTGCAGGAGTCCCCCGGGTTTTCGCAAATCCGGAATTTGCGCAACACTGTGGATAACACCTTTTTTCTCCATCTGATCAAGGGCTTGCCCCCACGCAACACCCCCGAAGCAACGCCCGCCCTGCGCCTCACGAAGCCGCCGCCAGCAACTGCGCATTCCCCCCCGCCGCCGTCGTGTCCACCGAAAGCGCCCGCTCGCCCATGAAGCGTTCCGGCGCGATCTCCTCGTCGATCAGGCGGAGGATCGGCCCCTCCCGCCCCGCCATCGCCATCCGCGCCGCCGCGTGCTGCCGCGCGTCGGAGAGCGCCAGCGCCTCGTAAGGCGCATCGCGCAGGAACGCCGCCAACGCCTCGCCCGCCGGCGCCCCTTCGAGCGCGAAGAGCGGCACCCCCGGCCCCATAAGCGGGGCGAGGAGCCGCGGCGCGCCCGGCCCGAGCGCCAGCGCGGCGTTCCCCGCGCGGAGCGCCTGCACAGCGTGGCCGAGCATCGCCTCCCCCCCGCCGATCAGCAGCACGCGGCCGAGCGGCGCAAGCGTCAGCCGGTTCGATTCCCCCGTCGGCCCCGGCAGGTCCAGAGGCCCCATGTCGAGCGCCGCCGCCGCCGCCATCGCCCGCGCCGCCCGGCCCCGGAGCAGCCCCCGCAGCGCCTCCACCCGGTCCCCCCGCTTCGCCCAAGGGCCGGGCGCGAGCCGGGAGAGCAGCGCGCCGGCCTCCGCCGCATCGAACTCGCCCCCCTCGGCGCCTTCGAAGGAAGCCGCCGGCCGCCTCCGGAAGCGCGGCAGGTAGAGCGGCCCGCCCGCCTTCGGCCCCGTCCCCGAAAGCCCCTCGCCGCCGAAGGGCTGGGAGCCGACGATGGCGCCGATCTGGTTGCGGTTGACGTAGAGATTGCCGACATGCGCGGCCTCCACCACCTCCTGCACGCGCCGGTCGATCCGCGTATGGAGCCCCATCGTCAGCCCGTAGCCCTTCGCGTTCACGGCGCGGACGACCTCCGCCACCCCCTCCGCCGGAAAGGTCGCGATGTGGAGCACCGGCCCGAACACCTCCCGCTCCATCTCACCAATCCCGCCCACGCGGATCGCGGCCGGGGCGCAGAAGAGCCCTTGCGCCGGGGCCTGGACCCGGTGCAGCAGCCGCCCCTCGGCGGCGGCATTCTCCACATAGGCGTCGATCCCCGCCTTCGCCTCCGCGTCGATCACCGGGCCGACATCGGTGGAAAGCTCCGACGGGTCCCCAAGCCGCAGCGCGTCCATCGCGCCAAAAAGCATCTTCGTGATCTTCGGCGCGACCTCCTCCTGCACATAGAGGATGCGGAGCGCGGAGCAGCGCTGCCCCGCGCTCTGGAAGGCGCTCGCCACCACATCCCGCACCGCCTGTTCGGGGAGGGCCGTGCTGTCCACGATCATCGCGTTGAGCCCGCCCGTCTCCGCGATCAGCATGGCCTCCGACGCATGCTCCGCCAGCGTCCGGTCGATGATCTTCGCGACCTCGGTGGAGCCGGTGAAGCACACGCCCGAAAGCCGAGGGTCCCGCGTCAGCGCCGCGCCCACATCGCCCGCGCCCTGCACCAGCCGCAGCGCATCCGGAGGCACCCCCGCCTCATGGAGCAGCGCGACCGCCCGCGCCGCGATCAGCGGCGTCTGCTCCGCCGGCTTGGCGACCACCGTGTTCCCCGCGGCGAGCGCGGCGGCGACCTGCCCGGTGAAGATGGCGAGCGGAAAGTTCCACGGCGAAATGCAGGCGATCACCCCCCGCGGCGCGCCCGGCAGGTCCTCCGCCCGCCCGGCATAGTAGCGGAGGAAATCCGCCGCCTCGCGCAGCTCCGCGATGGCGTCGTCCAGCGTCTTGCCCGCCTCCGCGGCGAGGAGCGCGAAAAGCTCGCCATGCGCTTCTTCGAAAAGATCCGCCGCCTCCCGCAACGCCGCCGCCCGCGCCTTTGCCGGCGCCCCGGCCCAGCCGCGCCCCGCCTCGAACGCCGCGCCGACGGCGGCGGAGACCTCCTCGGGCGTGGACCAGTCCACCAGCCCCACCAGCGCCCCAGTCGCCGGGTTCCGCACCTGCGCCGCCCCCGCGCCCCATATGCGCCCGCGCCACTCCGCCCGCGCCGCGTCGAGCGCGGCGAGGTCCGTCTCCGCCGCCGTGTCCCATCCCCTCGAATTGGCGCGCTCGGGCAGGAAGATATCCGCCGGCTTCGGCAGCGCCGCGCCCGGCGCCTCCAGCGCCGCAAACGGGTCCCCGGCCACCTTCTCCGCCGGCACGCTCTCATCGACGATCTGGTTCACGAAGCTCGAATTCGCCCCGTTTTCCAGCAACCGGCGGACGAGATAGGCGAGAAGGTCCTCATGCGCCCCGACAGGCGCGTAAATCCGGCAGCGCGCTCCGTTCCGCTTCCGCAATTCCTCATGCAGCGCCTCGCCCATCCCGTGCAGCCGCTGGAACTCGAAGCTGTCGTCCGGCCCCCCCGCCATGTGGAGGATCGCCGCCGCGCTGTGGGCGTTGTGCGTCGCGAACTGAGGATAAATCCGGCCGCGGAGGCCGAGCAGCTTCCGCGCGCAGGCGAGATAGCTCACATCCGTCGCCGCCTTCCGGGTGAAGACCGGATAGGCCTCAAGCCCCAGCACCTGCGCGCGCTTGATCTCGGTGTCCCAGTAGGCGCCCTTCACCAGCCGCACCATGATCTTCCGGTCGAGCCGCCGGGCGAGCGCGTCCAGCCAGTCGATCACGAAGGGCGCGCGCTTCTGATAGGCCTGGACGACCACGCCGAACCCCTCCCACCCGGCCAGCGTCGGGTCGGAGAGCGCGGCTTCGATCACGTCGAGCGAAAGGTCCAGCCGGTCCGCCTCCTCCGCGTCCACGTTGAGGCCGATCCGCGCCCCCTTCGCCAGCCGCGCGAGCTTGCGGAGCCGCTCCGCGACCTCCCCCATCGTCTCCGCCTTCTGCCGGCGCTCGTAGCGCGGATGGAGGGCGGAGAGCTTCACGGAGATGCCGGGATTGGCCCGAATGTCGGCGGATTTCGCCCGCCCCGCGATGGCGGCGATGGCGGCCTCGTAGGCGGCCATGTAGCGGTCCGCATCCGCCATGGTGCGCGCGGCCTCGCCGAGCATGTCGTAGGAATAGGTGTAGCCCTTCGCCACCATCGCGTCGCCGCGCTTCATGGCGGACTGTATGGTCTCCCCGAGCACGAAGGCGGAGCCCATCTCCCGCATCGCGGCGGCGACCGCGCGGCGGATCACCGGCTCCCCGAGCCGCCGCACCATGCCGCGGAGCGCGCCGACGACGCCGCCCTCCTCTTCCTCCAGCACCCGGCCCGTAAGCATCAGCCCCCAGGTCGAGGCGTTGACGAGGATGGAGCCGGAATCGCCCACATGCGCGCCCCAGTCATGCGGCGCGATTTTGTCCCGGATCAGGTCGTCGATCGTCTCCGCGTCCGGCACGCGCAGGAGCGCCTCCGCGAGGCACATGAGCGCCACGCCCTCCGCCGTCGAGAGCCCGTATTCCGCGAGGAAACTCTCCATCAGCCCCGGAGAGGCCGCCCCCCGCACGGCGCGGACGAGATCGGCCGCGCGGGCCGCCACCGCGGCGCGATCCTCCGGTGAAAGCGCCGCCTCCGCCTTCAGCGCGGCGAGGCGCTCGGCCTCGTCGGCCTTTTCAGCGGCGCGGAGGATGGTGCGAAGGTCGGTCATGGGGCTGGTCCGTGTTCGGGGGGCTTCCGGCGCAGCATAGCAGCGCGGGCGCCCCGGCGCCGTCCCGAATTCCACGCTTCGCCGGCGCGAAAGACCGCATTCGCCCCCGGCCCCACGGAACGCCCGGCCCGTCGGAAGGCGGCTCGCAGCGCGTTCGGCCTACGCCTCCGCCGGGGCCAGCAGCCGCCGCACGGCGTCGCGCCAACCCGCATGCCGCCGCCGCCGCTCCGCCTCGTCGAGCCGCGGCTCGAACCGCCGTTCGAGCGCCCAGCTCCGCGCGAATTCCGCCGGCTCCGGGCAAAGCCCGGCATGGAGCCCCGCGAGATAGGCCGCGCCGAGCGCCGTCGTCTCCGTCACCACGGGCCGGTCCACCGGCGCGCCGAACTGGTCCGCGAGCGCCTGCATCGTCCAGTCGCTCGCGGTCATGCCCCCGTCGACCCGCAGCACCGTCTCCGCCGCGCCGGAGCCCGCCGGCCAGTCCGCCCGCATCGCCTCCAGCAGGTCCTGCGTCTGGAAGGCGACGCTCTCCAGCGCCGCCCGCGCGAACTCCGCCGGGCCGGTGTTCCGCGTGATGCCGAAGATCGCGCCCCGCGCATCCGGCGCCCACCAGGGCGCGCCGAGCCCGGTGAAGGCCGGCACGAGATAGAGCCGCTGCTCCGGGTCCGCCGCCTCCGCGAGCGCCTGCGTCTCCGAGGCTTCGCGGATGATCTTCAGCCCGTCCCGCAGCCATTGCACCACCGCGCCCGCGATGAAGATCGACCCTTCGAGCGCATAGACCGGCCTGCCGGCGAGCTGATAGGCGATGGTCGTCAGCAGCCGGTTCTTCGAGGCCACCGCCTCCGACCCGGTGTTCAGCAGCGCGAAGCAGCCCGTGCCGTAGGTGGATTTCATCATCCCCGGCTCGAAACAGGCCTGCCCGACCGTCGCCGCCTGCTGGTCCCCGGCGACGCCGCGGATCGGGACGGGCCGGCCGAAGAGATCGGCGCGCGTCTCGCCGAAATCGTCCGCGCTGTCCCGCACCTCGGGCAGCATCGCCGCCGGCACGCCGAGCATGTCGAGGACCTCCTCGTCCCACCGCCCCTCGTGGATGTTGTAGAGCATCGTGCGCGCCGCGTTCGTCGCGTCCGTCGCATGGACCTTCCCGCCGGTCAGCCGCCAGATCAGGAAGCTGTCCACCGTCCCGAAAAGGAGCCGCCCCTCCCGCGCCTTCGCCCGCGCGCCCTCCACGTTGTCCAGGATCCAGGCGAGCTTCGTGGCGGAGAAGTAGGGGTCGAGCAGCAGGCCCGTCTTCGCCGTCACCGCCGCCTCGCGCCCCTCCGCCTTCAGCCGCGCGCAGGTCTCCGCCGTCCGCCGGTCCTGCCAGACGATGGCGTTGTGCACCGCCCTGCCCGTCTCCCGGTCCCAGACGACGACCGTCTCGCGCTGGTTCGTGATGCCGATGGCGGCGAGGTCCTCCGGCCGCGCCCCGCCCGTCTCCATCGCGGAGCGGCACATCGCGGCGGTGGTGGACCAGATCTCCTCCGGGTCATGCTCCACCCAGCCCGAACGCGGGAAGATCTGCCGGAATTCCTGCTGCGCCGTCGCAAGCGGCGTCAGCGCCGCGTCGAACAGGATCGCGCGCGAGGAGGTGGTGCCCTGGTCGATGGCGAGGATGCGGCCGGTCATGGTTTCCTCCGTGATGCTTTTGGCCGGGAGGATAAGGGCTTGGGGCAGCGGGCGAAAGGGCGCCTGCTCAGGCGGCCTCGCCCCGGGCCTGCGTCAGGGGACCGGCCGGCGCCGCGCGGAAGGCCGTCTGGGCGGGCGCAGCCGGGCGCGCGGCCTCCGCGAGCGGCAGCGCGATCCGCACCATCGCCCGCGGGCGGCCCTCCCCCGCCGGCTCGATGGCGTAGCTTGCGCCCATCACGTCGAGGATCGCGCGCCCCGCCAGCGGCGCCAGCGCGTCGGCCGAAAGCTCCGCCCCGTTCGGCTCCGCCTCGGCGAGGATCGTCTCGATGGCCCAGGGCGTCTCCGCCCCCTCGTCCAGCTCGATCCGGATGTCGAGCGCGCCGTCCTTCGCCTCGAGCGCGCAGATGAAATCCCGCGCCCCGAGGGTCTTGCGGACATAATGGATGATGAAGGCGAGCGCCTGGCAGAGCCGCGCCGAATCCCCGGTGAAGCGCCGCGCCCCGCCCACCATATAGGTGCCCGGCGCCTCCTCCTCCGCGTCCAGCGGCGCGAGCCGGCGGCGGAGATCGACGACAAGCGCGTCGAGCGAGGCGTGCTGGTCCACGAGTTCGAGCCGTCCGTCCCGGATGTCCGACAGAGTCAGCAGCGCCTCGATCACCAGCAGCATCTCATGGGCCGAAGCCGCGGCCGCGCCCGCAAGCTGCGCCTGCGCCGGCTCGAGCCCGAGCGAGCGGATCACGTCGAGCAGGCCGAGCACGCCGTTCATCGGCGTCCGCAGCTCGTGGCTGACCATGGTGAGGAACCGCGCGCGGCTCTCCGCCGCCTTCTCCGCCTCGCGGGCATGGGCGATCAGCTTGCGCGAAAGCCGCGCGTCGCGCCGCGCGATCAGCAGCGCGCCGACGAGAACGAGGAAACTGACGATGGCGACGCCGATCCCGGCGTAGCGGCCCGATTCGCGCTGAAGGAGGAGGTTGTCGTAGATACCGTAGAGGAGGTCCCGCTCGTTCCGATAGGCTTGGGAAAGCAGCGCGCGGAGCTTCAGGTTCGCCGCCTCGAAATCCGCGAGCACGACAGCGGCGCCGGCGCGGTCCGTCCCGTCGAACCCCATCACCCAGGCCTCGTGCCGGGCAAGCAGCTCGATGACTCCGTCGATGGCCCCCTCTGCGTCGAAGAGCGCGATGCGCTCGCCGAGCGCGCCGGTATTGGCGGTGTGGACATTGTTCCAGAGGATGTCGAACCGCGTCCGCACCGCCTCCGCATCCGCCTCGCCCTCCGCCGCGACGAGCGCGGACAGGAGAGCCTCGCGAAAGCGGTTGACCTCGAAGATCGAGGTCGCCGTGTGGAGAACCGCCGTATCCTCGCCGATCAACGCCAGCTTGCCGGCCGTGTCCCCACGCTTCTGCATGTCGATGAACATGAGCGTGAGGACGAGGGCGAGCCCGCCGAGGATGACGACGAAGATGAGGTGGTTCCGCCTCAGGCCAAGAGGGAGCCTGTGGCTCACATCACCTCGATGCGGGTGAGCTGCCAGATCAGCTTGTCGTTGATCTCGCGGTCGTCGGCGGCCAGCGTATCCACCGGATACATGACCCAGATCGGGCCGCGGCTCCGCGGCGTCAGCTTCACGCCGTCGATCTCCATCGCGAGGATCGGGCCATAGGCCGCTATGTCGGCGAAGGGCACCTCGATGGCGTAGTCGTTGGCGGCGGTCATCTTGATCGCGGAGCCCGTCTCAAGCCCCGCGGCGGCAAGCACGTCGCCGAGCCGGGGGCCGCGGAAGGCGGGCCGCCCGTCGGTGAAGTTCGTCTTCGTCTCGATGACGTGCTGCTCCATGCCTTCGAGATCGGCGCGGCTGAAGCTGTGGGTGGAGGCGGCGCCTCCCGTGACGATCAGGAGGGCGTCATCCGCGGCGCGCGCGGGAAGGGCGAAGGCCGCCGGCGCGGCGAGGGCGAGCAGCGCGAAGCCGCGGCGGGTGAACATGGGCATCGGTCTTGTCTCCTTTGACGATTCCGGATGGGGCGAGCTTCCCGAAAAGCCGTTCAGAAACGCTTAAGGGCTCGCTCGCCGCCCTCTCTTTCTGACCGAATGTTTCGGCGCGTTGGTAAACGTGAACGCGCAAACCTCGGCGCCGCCATGCGCACGCGTTAAGGAAGGGGATGATGGTTTTCCGGACCGGCCTTCTTCTCGGCCTCCTCCTTCTCTCCGCCTGCGCCGAAGACGCCGGGCCGCCGCCCCCCGAATTCGCGCGGCCCGAGACGGCGCTCGACTACGAGGTGGCGCTTGAGGGCGTGGAGCGGGAAAGCATCGCCGCGCTGATGCGGCAGGCCCTCGAACTCTACCGCCAGCAGGATCGCGGCGCGCAGAGCCTCGCCTTCCTTCGCCGCCGGGCGGAGGGAGACATGGCGACCGTGCTGAAGATCATGCGGTCGGACGGCTATTTCGAGGCCGAGGCGCGCTACGAGATCGAGGATATCGCGCCGGCGGCTCCCGCTGAGGAAGCGCCCGAGGAGCCGGCCGAGGATGCGGCGGAGGCCGAGGCGCCCGGCGCGCTCGTCCGCGTCGTGGTCACGCCCAACCGCCGCTACACGCTCGCCGCCCATCGCTTCCAGCTGCTGGAGACGGGGCCGGGCGAGCCGCCCGCGGCGCCGGACGCGGGCCTTCTCGGCTCGCCCGTCGGCGGCCCGGCCCGCGCCGACCGGATCCTCGATGCCGAGAACGCCGCCGTCGAGGCGCTCCGCGCTTCCGGCCGCCCCTACGCCCGCCGTCTGGGGCGGGACGCCGTCGCCGATCCGGAGACTGCGGAGATCGAGGTCGAGACCGCCATCGCCGCCGGCCGCGCCCATGTCTTCGGCCCCGTGACCTATGTCGGGCTGGAGGATGTCGATCCCGACTATCTCGACACCTACCTGACTTTCGCTGAGGGCGACGTGGCGGAGCCGGCGAAGCTCGTCGCCTTCCAGCGCGCCCTCATCTCCACCAATCTCTTCGCCGCCGGCTCCGCGACGCTGCCGCCCGAGCGTCCCGAAGGGGCGGAAGCCCCGGTGACCGTGACGCTGGAGGAGGCGCCCTTCCGCACGATCTCCGCCGGCGCGCTCTACTCGACGGACGCCGGCCCCGCCCTCACCGGAGGCTTCGAGCACCGCAACCTCTTCGGCGCCAACGAGACGCTGACTCTGGAGGCGCTTCTGGGCCTTGAGGAGCAATCGCTCGACACGCGCTACCGCATCCCGCAATGGGGCCGCCCGGGGCAGGACCTCGTCTTCGGCGCCGAGGCGCGGCGGATCGACGACGACGCGTTCGAGGAGATCGGCGGCACGCTCTTCGCCGGTATCGAGCTTGAACTGAGCGACGAACTGACCGTCGGCGCCGGCGCACTGCTCGAACTCTCGCGGCTCGACGAAGGCGCGGGAAGCCCGGCGGAGACCTCGCGCCTCGTCGGCCTGCCCGTCTTCGCCGCGCTCGACGCGACGGACGACCGGCTGGACCCGTCGACCGGCTTCCGCGCCCGCGCCTCCGCGACGCCTTTCTCCGGCGTGGTCGGGGACTCCCCGGCGGCCTTCATGATCCTCGATACGACCGCCTCAGCCTATTTCGACCTTACGGGAGAGAAGAAATACATCCTCGCCGCCCGCGGCCGCCTCGGCTCCATCCTCGCGGGCGATTTCGACGTCGTCTCCGTCAACCGCAGGCTCTTCTCCGGCGGCGGCGGCTCTGTCCGCGGCTACGCCGAACGGTTCATCGGCCCGCTCGACGCGAACAACGACCCCACAGGCGGCCTCTCCGTCGCCGAACTCGGCGCCGAGCTTCGCGCGCGGGTGAGCGAGACGGTCGGCCTCGCCGGCTTCGTGGAGGCGGGCTCCGTCTCGGAGAAGCTCTTTCCGGCCTTCGACGAGGGCGTGCAGGTGGCGGTCGGCGGCGGCGTGCGCTACTTCTCGCCAGTGGGGCCGCTGCGCGTCGATGTCGGCGTCCCGGTGAACCCGCGCGGCGCGGACGACGCGTTCCAGGTCTACATCTCCATCGGGCAGGCCTTCTGATGCGGCGGCTCCTTCCCCTCCTCCTCGCCCTCATCATCGCCCTGCCCGCGGCGGCGCAATTCTCCTTCCTCGGCCTCCGGAACAGCCTTGTCGATTTCGTGCTCGACCAGATTTCGGTCCCCGGCGAACTCGTCCTCGCGGCGGAGGGCGTAGAGGACGCGGATGACGGCTCCACGGAGATCGTCGGGCTGACTGCCGCGGATGCGGACGGCGTCTGGCTCCGGATCGACAGGCTCTCGCTCAACTGGAGCCCGTCGCGCGTCCTCCGCGGCGAACTCGCCATAGAACGCCTCGCCGCCATCGGCGTGGACGTCCGCCGCGCGCCCAACGCCTCCGCCGTCGCCGTGGAGGTGAAGGAAGGCTCCGAACTCGCCCAGCAGGATAGCGACCCGTTCGACTGGCCGCGCTCCCCGATCACCACCCGCATCGAGTCGCTCCAACTGGTGCGCGTCACGGTCGCCCCCGGCGTCATCGCCCCCGCCGGCATCGCCTTCGACGGCGCCGGCGCGGCGCGGGACGAGGGGGACGAGCAGTCGCTCCGCTTCACCCTCACCCGGCGGGACAACGTCTTCGGCCGCATCGCGCTCGATTTCGTGCGGGATTTCTCGACGGACAGGCTGGACCTCACCCTTCTGGCGGAGGAGGAGCCGGGCGGGCTCGTCGCCGCGCTCGCCGGCCTCCCGAATGACGCCTCCACGCGGGTGGATCTCGTCGCCCTAGGCCCGCTGACGGACTGGGACGTGACGCTCGACGCGGAGATAGACGGCGTCATTGCCGCGGAGGGCGCCGGCCGCTTCGCCGCCATAGGCCCCCTCGCCGCAAACGCTGATTTCACCGTCACGCCCGGCCCGCGCCTCCCGGAAGTCTTCGGGCCGGAGATCGCCGTCGCCCTCGCCCCGGAGGCGCGGCTGCGCTTCGACCTCTCGGAGGACGATGCGGGCCTCGTCACGATCCGCCAGGGCGAGGTGCGCGCGACCGATCTTTCGCTCGACGCTACGGGAACCTTCGACCGGTCCACGACCGTCTCCGACCTCGCCGTCACGCTGGAGGCGCGGGCGGGCCTCTCCGAACTCGTGGAGGGCGTCAGCTTCGACCGCTTCGGCTTCGAAGGCGCCGTGACCGGCCCGACCGACGACCTGACCGCCACGGGCCGGCTCGCCCTAACCGGCCTCCGCACCGCGCCGGCCGACGTCGCCGACGCGTCGCTGGACGCGACGGTGCGCGTAACGGGGCCGAACATCGCCGCCGACCTCTCCGGCCTCGTGGACGGCCTCCGGCTGGGCCGTCTCGGGCCCGACCTACTCGGCCGGGCCGAGATCGCCCTAGACGGCGAATGGGACGGCGAAACCGCGACGCTCGCCCAATTCCGCGTCGCCGCCGCGCCGCTCACGCTCGAAGCCTCCGGCGCCGCGAACGTGGCGGAGGAGCGGGCGGACCTGACCTATCGCCTCACGACGCCGGACCTCGCGCCCCTCGCCGCCGCCTACGATGTGGACGCGGGGGGAACGCTCTCCGCCGACGGCCGCCTCACCGGCCCCTTCGCCCTGCCCCGGCTCGAAGGAAGCCTCGCCGCCGAGGGCCTGCGCTTCGAGGGCGAAGGCTATGGCGAGGTGCGGCTGACGCATGACGCGACCTTCGGGGAGACGCCGGAAGGAACCGCCGCCCTCCGCGCCTCCGGCTCCCGCTTCGGCCCCGTCGCCTTCGACGGCGCCTTCCGGCTGGACGGCCAGACCCTCGCGCTCTCGAACATGGTTGCGGAAGGCCTCGGCGCCCGGATCGCCGGCGCCCTCGCCCTCGATCTCGAGACGACACTCGCAGAAGGCGCCTTCGACATCGCCGCGCCCGACCTCGCCCCCCTCTCCGCCTTCACCGGAAACCCGGCCTCCGGCGCGCTCGAAGGCTCTGTCACCCTCTCCCGCCGCGACGGGATGCAGGACGCGACCGCGGTCCTCAGGCTCGACCGTCTCGAAGCCGGGCTCCCCGATGGCGGCCGCGCCCTCGCCGCGCGGGCCGAAGTCGATCTCGCCGTGCGCGACGCGCTCGGCGCGCCCAAGGCCGAAGGCCGCGTCACCGCCGAGGGCGTGGAGGCGCTCGGCTACGGCGTCGCGCGGCTTGGCGTCGAGGGGCGCGGCGCGGCGCTGAGGGGAGGCAATCCGGAGTTCGACGTGACGGGCGATTTCGCCGGGGCGCTCCTCGGCCCGGCGCGCGCCGCTTCCGGCCGCTTCTCCGCCGCGGGCGTCCTCTCCGCCTTCGACGCGGCCCTGTCGGTGGAGGGCGTCGAGGGCGACGAGACCGTGGGCGAGGCCTCCGTCGCCTCCCTATCGCTCAAGGCGCGCGTGCTCGACGCCGCCGGAGATCCGGCGGTCGAAGGCCTCACCCTCTCGGCGACCGATCTCTCGGGCTTCGGCTACGCGCTCGGGGAACTCGAGGCTTCCGGCTCGGCCACCGCGCTCCTCTCGGAGCCCCAATTCGACGTCACGGCCCGCGCCTCCCGCGCCGATCTCGGCATGGCGACCGTCGCCGCCGCCGACCTGAAAGCCGCCGGCGCCCTCGCCGGCTTCGACGCCTCCCTCTCTCTCTCGGGGCTGGACGGCGACGAGACGCTCGGCGACGCCGCCGTGGAGAGCCTGTCGCTCCGGGCCCACATCATCGACCCGACCGGCGACCCGGCCGTGGAAGGGCTCGCACTCTCAGCCTCCGGGCTCTCCGGCTACGGCCTCGCGCTCGGGGCGCTGGAGGCGGAGGGTTCCGCCTCCGCCCTCCTCTCCACCCCCGCATTCGACCTGACCGCCCGTCTCGCCCGCGCCGATCTCGGCGGCGCGACCATCGCGGCGACGACGGTGACGGCGAAGGGCGGGCTCGACGATCTCGCCGCCACGCTCCGCGCCGAAGGCCTCGCGGCGGGCGAGGCGCGCATCGCCTCCGCGGCGCTCGACGCGACGGTGAGGGAGGCTTCGGGCGGCGACCCCGCGCTCGACGCGCGGCTCCGCCTCGGCGCCGCCGATCTCGGCCCGGCGGCGCTCTCCGCGACCACCCTCTCCGCGCAGGGCCGCCTTTCCGCCCTTGCCATCGACCTCGCGGCGGAAGGCGAACTCGCCTCGGGCGAGCCCCTCGCCCTCGCCGCCGCCGCGCGGGCCGATCTCGCGGGCGCCGGGCCGCAGGCCACGGTCTCCCGCTTCTCGCTGGACGCGGGCGAGTCGGCGCTCGCCCTCCGCGCGCCGCTCCGCATCGTCTCCGCGAACGGAACGACCCGCTTCGAGGGGATCGACCTCTCGCTTCCGGGCGGCGGGCTCACGGGCGCCGCGGCGCTCCATCCGAACGGGCTCTCCGGCGACATACGCCTCGCGGCCCCCGATCTCGCCACGCTCGCCGCCCTCGCCGGCGCGCCGGTGACCTCCGGCGCGCTCGACCTCTCCGCGCAATTCGACACGAGGGCCGGAACCGCCGGCGCGACGGCCCGAATCGCCGCGCCCGGCCTCCGCTTCGAGGACGCGCTGGCCGATGTCGGCGCGCTCGACCTTGAGGCCGCGCTGGACTGGGACGGGCGGGAGGCGCGGCTCGACGCGTCCCTCACCGGCCCATTCGACCAGCCTTTCCGCGTGAGCGCGGCGACCCCGCTCCGCCCGACCGGCGGGCCCCTGCCCGCCCCGCCAGCGGGCGGCCGCCTCTCCGGCGCCGTTGACTGGGAGGGCCGGATCGGCGAGCTCTGGGCCCTCGTCCCCGCCCCGGGCCATGTGCTCGACGGCGCGGCGCGCATCGCGCTCGTCCTCTCGGGAACGCTCGACGCGCCGGAGGTCGGCGGCGACATCGCGCTGAGCGACGGGCGCTACGAGAATCTCGATACCGGCACGATCCTCGTCGACCTCGACATCGCCTCCACCGTGGAGCCCGGCGGCGCCTTCGTGCTCGACCTCCGGGCGGAGGACGGCTCGGGCGGGCCGGTGACGGGCCGCGTGGCGCTGGCTGAGGGGCGGCTCGACGCACGGGTGAGCGCGGAGGGGGCGACCCTCGTGCGGCGGGACGATGTCACCGCGATCCTCACCCTCGACATCGTCGCCGCCGGCCCCCTCGCCGCGCCGGACATTTCGGGCCGCGTGAACATCGACCGGGCGGAGGTCCGCCTCGTCGCCGCCACGCCGCCCGGAATCGCCGATCTCGGCCCCGTCCGGATCAAGGGCGAGCCGATCCCGGAGCCGCCGGAACCCTTCGGCGAGGAGATCGACCTGAATATCGACGTGACCGGCCCGCAGGACATCTACGTCCGCGGCCGCGGGCTCGATTCCGAATGGACGGTGGACCTCCAGATCCGCGGCACGGCGGCGGGGCCGCGCATCCGCGGCGCGGTCGAGAAACGCCGCGGCGTCCTCTCCTTCCTCGGCCGCGTGTTCGAGCTGGAACGAGGCGCCGTCCGCTTCACCGGCGCGCCGGGGATCGACCCGACGCTGGACGTGGCGCTCTTCCACGAGAATGACGGCGTGCGGGGCGGCATCGTCGTCGCCGGCACGGCGCAGGCGCCGGACATCTCCTTCCAGTCCCGCCCCGCCCTGCCGGAGGAGGAGGTGCTGCCGCGCGTGCTCTTCGGCCGCTCCAAGCAATCCCTCTCGCCGACCGAGGCGCTCTCCCTCGCCGTCGGCCTCGCCACCCTGCTGGACGGAACCGGCGGCTCGGCGGACAGCGTGCGCGGCGCCGTCGGGCTGGACGTCTTGCGGCTGGAGGATGACGGCTCCGGCAATTCCTCCGTCACCGTCGGCTCCAACATCTCGCGCGACGTCTTCGTCGGCGCAAAGCAGCCGATCTCCGGCGGCTCCGGCAGCGTGATCGTGGAGATCGAGATCTTCGACGAGCTCCAGCTCGAAAGCGAGGTCGGCCCCGATGTCGGCACGACGCTCGGCCTCAAGTGGAAGCGGGATTTCTGATCCTCAGCGCAGCGCCCGCGCCGCCAGAACCGCCTCGGCCCACTCGACGGGCCGCTCCTGCGGCAGGTTGTGCCCCGCCCCCTTGAGGATGACGCGCCGCCGCTTCCCCGCGATCGCGGCATCCCGCGCCGCATTGTCCCCCGCCGTGAAGGGCGCTACGCCGTCGGCGTCACCGTCAACGATCACCGTCGGAACGCTGATCTCCGGCCCCGCGGCAAGCCGCGCCTCGATGGCCGCGAAGGCCGGGTCCCCGGGCGCATTGCCATAACGGTGGCGATAGGAATGGACCGTCACCGCCGTCCAGTCCGGGTTGGCGAAGGCGGCGGCGCTCGCCGCGAACTCTTCGTCCGTGAAGGCCCATTCCGGGGACCACATGCGCCAGAGCAGCCGCGCGAGCCCCGCCGGGTCGGCGGCGAAGCCGCGCGCGCCGCGCTCATGGTTAAGATACCACTGGTACCAGTAGGCCGCCTCCTGCGGCGGGGCCGCCGGCTCCAGCGCCCGCGCGATGTTCTGGATGTTGTAGCCGTTGCCGGTGACGAGCGCCTCCACCCGCTCGGGCCACAGCGCGGAGACGACGCAGGCCGCGCGCCCGCCCCAGTCGTATCCCGCAAGCGTGGCGCGCGGCAGCGCGAGCGCGTCCATGAAGGCGAGGAGATCGGCGCCGAGCGCCGCCTGCTCTCCCGAGCGCGGCGTCTCCGCGCTCAGGAACCGCGTTCGCCCGAAGCCCCGGAGCCAGGGGAGGATCGCCCGCGCCCCTTCATCGGCAAGCCGCCGCGCCGCCTCCACGCCCGAAAGCGCGTCATAGGGCCAGCCATGGAGGAGAATGCAGGGCCATCCCGCCGCCGGCCCGATCTCGAGCCAGGAGACGTCCAGCGCTCCCGCCGCGATGCGTTTCGTCTCCATGACCCTTCCCTCAAGCCGACGCGCCAAAGCATTCCTATCTCTCCGACGCAGGCGAGGGGAAGGCTCGGGGCTCCCCGCCAAATTTCGGAAAAATCGCCTGCTTGGTGATCTTTCGCATCGCGCGCGCGACGATTGCGCTACTACTCACGCAAAGCGCCGCGCTCCGACGACGCGAAACCAGGGAGAGTCACATGATAGAAACCGCATCCGGCCCCATCGTCTATTTCGGCGACAGCATGACCGACGGGGGCAACCTTTTCGACATCACCACCCGGATTCTCACGCTTCCGTTCCCCCTCGCCTCCTTCGGCTATTCCGAGAATGTCACCAACGGGCGCAACTACGCCGACGTCGCCTCGGCGCTTCTCGGGGCGGAGGAGCTGAACTTCGCCATCGGCGGCGCGCGCGCCGTCGGCGTGCGCACGCTCGGGAGCGCGGTGGATCCAGGCGTCTCCGGCAATTTCCTCGTGGAGAATCCGGATCAGTCGCTCCTCGACCTCGATATCAATCTCGGCGGCCAGGTCTCCCGCTACCTCGCGACGCTGGCGCAGGGCGCTGCGCCGGCTCCCACCGCGTCCATCTTCATCGGCCTCAACGATTTCAACAATTTCCAGCCCTCCAACCCGCTCGACCCGGCGGGAACGGCGGCGGAGGCGACGGCTCTCGCCGGGGCCGTGGCGGCGGCGACGCTCGGCGCCGCGGCGGCGCTCGCGCAGGCGGGCGTGGGGACGATCATCCTCAACACCCTGCCGCTCGCCAGCTTCTTCCCCTCCTTCAAGTTCGCGCCCCCGCTCATCCAGGCGCTGGGGGACCAGGTGATCTCCGGCTACAATGACGCGCTCATCGCCCAGTCCGCGCAGCTCTCCGCGCTCGGCGTGACGGTGAAGATCGTCGATCTCGAGGCCATCGCGGCCGAGGTTGCGGCGGACCCGTCCGGCTTCGGCTTCGTCACCGTCTCCGAACAGCTCTTCTTCGGCACGGCGGCCGACCCGATCATCATCGAAGGGCCGGAGGGCCCGATCCCGTTCTTCCCGTCCAACCCGGCGGTCGAGGGCCTGCATCCGGACCAGTTCGCCTTCTACGACCTCTTCCATCCGACCGAGGCGATGCACGAGACCTTCGGCGTCTTCACCGCCGAATCTCTCAGCTCCGACGTCTCGATCCTGACGGACGGAGCCGACCGCCACCGCGGAACCGGCGCGGACGAGCTCGTGCTCGGCAAGGCGGGGAATGACCGGATCGACCTCGGCGGCGGAGACGACGTGGCGCTCGGCGGCCTCGGGAACGACCGGATGAGCGGCGGTTCAGGGTCCGACATCGTCTCCGGCGGCGCCGGAAACGACAATCTGAACGGCGACAGGGGTGACGATTTCGTCGGCGGCGGAGCCGGCAACGATTTCGTCAACGGCGGCGCCGGAAATGACGCGCTCGCGGACGGGCTCGGGGCCGACCTCCTGCTCGGCGGCTCCGGCAATGACGTGTTCTTCCACAAGGAGGCGTCGCTACTCGGCGGCTCGAAATCGTTCGACCTCTTCATCGGCGGCGGCGGGCGGGACACGCTGGTGCTCACGCTGACGGACGAGACGGCGGAGGCGATGGCCGGAAAGATCGAGGCCTAAAATGGCCGCTTCGCCCATTTCCGCGAACTCGGCCTCACGGCGATCGGAATCGAGGAGATCGTGGTGCGGAAGATCGGGGACGACGTCTCCGATCTCGGCCTGACGGGCGATCTCGCCGCCCGCGTGGAGGAGGCGGATCTCTGGGGCTTCGTCTGACCCCTAGTCGCGGACGATCCGCTCCCCGATGAAGGTCCCTGCGCGCGCGAGCGCGCCGTCGGCCTCCGGCGCGAAGCCGCAGAAGATGTGCCAGGCGTGCGGCGCGCGGGCGAACCAGTCGAGCCGCACGTCGCCGCCCGCCGCGCGAAGCTTTTCCGCCATCGCGCCCGCCTCGTCCTCCAGCAGTTCGATCCGGCTCGCCTGGATCAGCGCTGGCGGCGGAGACGGGATCTCGGCGAAGAGCGGCGATGCCGTGGGCGCCCCCGCCTCCGCTGCGGAGACGTAGAAATCCCGCGTCTCCTCGATCCGGCTCGCCGGCAGCATCGGGTCGGACCGCGCGTTCCGCCTGAGGCTTCTCTGGCTGAGCGTGAGGTCGAGCCAGGGCGAGAAGGCGGCGATGCAGGCCGGGTCCGGCAATCCGGCCTCCCGGGCCGCGATCAGCGTGGCGAAGGCGAGCCCTCCCCCTGCGCTGTCCCCCGCCAGCGCGATGCGGCCGGGCTCGTAGCCGGTCTCCAGCAGGTCGCGGTAGCAGGCGAGCGCATCCTCCACCGCGCCCGGCCAGCGCGTCTCGGGCGCGAGCCGGTATTCCGGCAGGAGGACGCGGGCGCGCGCATGGCCCGCGAGCACCGCAGCGACATGCCGGTGCGTCGCGCGCGAGCCCATCACATAGGCCCCGCCGTGGAGATAGAGGATCACCGCCCGCCGGTCCGGCCGCCCCCGGCTCATCCAGTCGCAGGGGATCGGCCCCGCCGGGCCCGCGATCCGCGTCTCGATCCGGTTCGCATCCTCCGGCGTGCGGAAGAACCGCGCCGCCGTCGCCTCGAACATCGCGCGCGCCTCCAGCGGGTCCTTGAGCCGGGCGAGGCGCGGCTTCTCCACCAGTCGCAGGAAGAGCGACAGGACGGAGAGCCGGATCGACATCAGCCGCCCGAAATCTGCGCGGCGCGGCGGCGCTCGATCGCTTCCCAGATCAGCGCGGCCGCATTCGTCCCGTCGAAGCGCTGCAATTCCTGGATGCCGGTCGGCGAGGTGACGTTGATCTCCGTCAGCCACTCCCCGATCACGTCGATGCCGACGAAGACGAGCCCCCGCTCCTTCAGGACCGGCCCGATCCGGGCGCAGATCTCCCTGTCCCGCGCCGTCATCTCGACCTTCTCGGGCCGCCCGCCGACATGCATGTTGGAGCGCGTCTCGCCCTGCTGCGGCACGCGGTTGATCGCGCCCACCGGCTCCCCGTCCACGAGGATCACCCGCTTGTCCCCCTTCGAGACGGCGGGGAGGAACTTCTGCGCGATCAGCGGCTCGCGGTTGATCCCCATGAAGAGCTCATGGAGCGAGGCGAGGTTGCCGTCGCCCCCGGTCAGCTTGAAGACCCCGGCGCCGCCATTGCCGTAGAGCGGCTTCAGGATCATGTCCCCGTGCCGCTCCCGGAAGTCCCTTATATGCGCGAGCGAGCGGGCGATCATCGTCGGCGGAGTCAGGTCCGCGAAGTCGAGGACGAGCAGTTTCTCCGGGCAGTTCCGCACCCAGAACGGGTCGTTCACCACCAGGGTCTTCGGGTGGATGCGCTCCAGAAGGTGCGTGTTGGTGATGTAGGACATGTCGAAGGGCGGGTCCTGCCGCAGCAGCACCACGTCCGTCTCCGAAAGGTCCCGCATCTCCCGCGCGCCGAGCGTGAAATGATCCCCCCGCTTCCGCCGCACCTCGAGCGGCCAGCCCGCCGCCACCACCCGCCCCTCGTCGAAGGCGAGGTCGCCGACATGATAGTAAAAGAGCGAATGTCCGCGCGCCTGCGCCTCCTCCGCAAGGCGGAAGGTGCTGTCGGCGTCGATGTCGACGCCGGCGATCGGGTCCATCTGGATGGCGACGGAGAGGCTCATTCCGGCTCCTTGCTGCGCCCCGGCCTCAGAGCCCGGCGCGCCTTTCGTCATGCTTGGTCATCACATGGCTGACGACCTCGCGCACGCCCGCGATCTTCCGCGCATGGTTCACCACGCGCTCGAGCTCGCGTTCCGATCGCGCCACGCCGATCAGGTGGACGACCTGATCCACCGTCTCGACATTGTAGTTCACGCTGGAAATGTACTTGTCGCCGAGGAGCCGCCCGCGCAGCTGGGTCGAGATCCAGACATCCTGCGCGTAGGACTGGACGCCCGCATCCCCCGCCACCGTCAGCTCGTTGACGACCTCGACGACATCCGGCGTGGACCAGGCCAGCTCCGCCGCCCGCACCCTCTGCTCCGGCCGCGGCACCGACCCGGCCAGGAGCACGCGGCCCTCCACCACCTCGGTGTTGACGTCCGCGAAGAGGCCGAGGTCCTCGTTCGCAAGCTTGTTGTTGATGGAGAGCCTGATCTCCGTATCCGTCAGCGCCTGCCGCGTCGACCGCTCCTGCGTGACGGCGACGCCCGCCGTCGCCAGGGCGCCCACGCCAAGGCCCGCGGCGCAGCCCGACAGGCTCGCCGCCATCAGCGCAGCGCAAAGCGCGCGCGCGACTCCGTATTGTCCGCTCATCGTCTTGCCTTTCGCCTCATGTCCGGGCGTTTCTTATGATCTCCGTCCGTCCGTCCGCACCCACGAGGGCGAGGTCGAAACGGAGCGGGACGCCGCCCGATCCTGACGCGATGATATACGTTTCCGCCGCAGCCTCCAAGCGCCGCCATTGCCGCTCGCCCACCGGGTCCTCCTCAACCGGCCCGGCGCGGCGTTTCACCTCGACGAAGACGAGGCAATCCGGCTCCCGGAGCACGAGGTCGATCTCTCCCGAAGGGCAGCGCCAGCGCCGGGCGAGGAGCGCGGCGCCCACATCCCGGTAGAGCCGGAGCGCGGCCTCCTCCGCAGCGAGGCCGGCGCGGTGGTTGCGCCCGCCCCGCTCCGCCCGGCTCACGCAGCCCCCGCGAGTTCGAGCGCCCGGGCGTATACGCGCCGGCGCGGCAGGCCGAGCGCGGCGGAGACGCTGGCCGCGGCGTCCCGCACCCCCATCTCGCGGAGCGCGGCGCGGAGCGCGTCGTCGAGCTTGGCCTCCGAGGCCTCCGCCGGGCCGGGCGGGCCGACCACGACGACGATCTCCCCGCGCGGCTCCGTCCCGGCGTAGTCTGCGGCGAGGCTCTCCAGCGTCCCGCGCCGCGTCTCCTCGAACTTCTTGGTCAGCTCGCGACAGACCGCCGCGCCCCGCGCCCCGCCGAGAACCGCCGCCATGTCCGCCAGCGAGGCCGCGAGGCGGCGCGGGCTCTCGTAGAATACGAGCGTCGCCGGCACCGCGGCGAGTTCGGCCAGCGCCGCCCGCCGCGCCGCCTGCTTCGGCGGCGGGAAGCCGGCGAACATGAACCGGTCCGTCGGCAGCCCGGCGACGGCCAGCGCGGCGAGGAGCGCGGAGGCACCCGGCAGCGAAAAGACGGGCAATCCCCGCGCCGCCGCTTCCGCCGCCAGCTTGAAGCCGGGATCGGCGATCAGCGGCGTGCCCGCCTCCGAGACGTAGACGACGCTCTCCCCCGCCGCGATCCGCGCAAGGATGCCGGGCCGCGCCGCCTCCCCGTTATGGTCGTGATAGGCGATCATCGGCCGCCCGCCGCGGGCGACGCCATGCAGCGTCATCAGCTTCAGCGCCGTCCGCGTGTCCTCCGCCGCGATCGCGTCCGCGCGGGCGAGCGCGTCGAGCGTCCGCAACGTCACATCCCCCGCCGCGCCGATCGGCGTCGCCGCGAGCCAGAGCCCGGCGGCGAGCCTCCCCTCGCCTGCCGGAGCGTCACGTTTACTTATCCTCTGGTCTTCCATACTCTCCCCGGCGGCCGGAGGGGGCCCGGTTGCGGGCGGAATACAGGAGGGTCAGAACATGGGCCGGAGCGCAAGCGCACTCACCCGCTTAGCCGCGTTTCGCGGCCTTTTCATCGCAGCGGGCGCGGCCCTGCTCTCGGCATGCGCCTCCGCGCCGCAGCCCGGCCCCTCGGCGGCCGCGCCCTCCGGCGGCGGGAGCGCGCAGCCTGCGCCGGTCGCCGCGCCGGTCAACCCGAACGCCCCCGTCACCCTCGCCCTGATCGCGCCGACGACCTCGTCGAGCCAGGCCGCCGCCCGCGCCGCGCAGGACCTTGTCGCCGCCGCGCAGATCGCGATGGCGGAGCGGGCGCCGGCAAATCTCGTGATGAAGATCTATGATTCGAAGGGCACGGCGGCGGGCGCGGCGGAGGCGGCCTCCCATGCCGCGAGGGACGGCGCATCGCTCATCCTCGGCCCCCTTCTCGGGGACGGAACGGCGGCGGCGGCGCCGGTCGCCGCGCAGGCCGGGCTCAACATCCTCTCCTTCTCCAACGACGCGAGCGTGGCGGGCGGCAATGTCTGGCTGCTCGGCTGGCTGCCGGGGGACGAGATGCGCCGCGTGCTCGGCTATGCCGGCTCGCAGGGGATCGGCCGCGTCGCTCTCGTCCGCCCGGCCGACCGCTACGGCGACTCCGTCTCCGCCGAGGCGCCGCGCGCGGCGCGGGACGCCGGCGTCTCCCTCTCGCCCGAGCTGACCTATGAGCGGAGCTTCCAGGGGATCGAGAGCGCCTCCCAGTCCGGCGCCGCGGCGATTCTCGGCTCCGGCGCGGGCGGCGTGCTGATCGCCGATGCGGGCGATGCGCTGCGCTCCATGTCCTCCTTCCTCGCCTATTACGACGTCTCGCCGCGCAATGTCCGCTATCTCGGCCTCAGCCGCTGGGACGATGCGCGCAACGCCGCCGAGTCGACGCTCCAGGGCGGCTGGTTCGCGGCGCCGGACCCGGCGCGCCGCGCCGCCTTCTCCGCCGCCTTCGAGAGCCGCATGTCGCGGCAACCCTCCCCGCTCGCCTCGCTCGGCTATGACGGCGTGGCCGCGTCGGCGGACATGCTCCGCGCGGCGCAGGCCGGCGGCCCCGCCGCCTTCTCCACCGCTTCCATCGTCGCCGCGCCGCATGAAGGCGCGACCGGCCCCTTCCGCCTGACGCCGGACGGGCTGAACCGCCGGTCGCTCGCCATCATGGAGATGACCCCGAACGGCCCCGCCCTGCTCGACCCGGCGCCCTCCGCCGCGCCCGGCGTCTGACGCGGAATGGACGGCGCGCCCGAGAGCCCGCGGCCGCGAAGCCTCGCGGAACTCCGCGTCGCGCTCGACGCCGCGCTGAAGGAGGCGAGAGCGGCGCCCGACCCGCGCGCCGCCGCCCTCGCCGCGCTGACGGAGGTGCAGGCGGAAAGCCGGCAGGCCGCGCTCGCCCGCCTCGGCGGCGCCCGCGACAGCGGCCCGCGCGTCGCGCGCGAGCTCACCGAGGCGATGGATCTCGTCGTCCGCGGCGCGCTCGACTTCGCGTCGACCTACCTTCACCCCAACTATGCGCGCGACGCGGCGGAAGGCTTCGCCGTCGTCGCCGTCGGCGGCTACGGGCGAGGGGAGATGGCGCCCTTCTCGGATGTCGACCTCCTCTTCCTTACGCCGTGGAAGAAGACCGCCTGGATGGAGCAGGTCGTCGAATCCACCCTCTACCTCCTCTGGGACCTGAAGCTGAAGGTCGGCCAGTCCGTCCGCAGCATCTCCGAATGCCAGCGTCTCTCGCGCGAGGATTTCACGATCCGCACGGCGCTTCTCGAAAAACGCTTCCTCTGGGGCGACGAGGCGCTGGCGAAGAAGCTCTCCGCCGCCCTCCGGAAGGATTTCCTCTCCTCCGGCCCCGAATTCGTGGAGGCGAAGCTCGCCGAGCGCGACAAGCGGCATGAGCGGCACGGCGGCTCGCGCTACCTCGTCGAGCCGAACGTGAAGGAGGGCAAGGGCGGCCTCCGCGACCTCCAGACGCTCTTCTGGATCGCGAAATACATCTACGACGCGGAGGACGTGGCGGACCTCATCGGCAAGGGCGTGCTGAAGGCGGAGGAGGCGGAAATCTTCTCCGCCGCCGCCTCCTTCCTCTGGACGGTGCGCTGCCACCTCCACCTCGCCGCCGGCCGCGCACAGGAACAATTGACCTTCGACTATCAGGTCGAGGTCGCCCGGCGCCTCGGCTTCGAGCCGCAGGGCGGGCGGCGCGGCGTCGAGGTCTTCATGCAGCGCTATTTCCGCCACGCGAAGGACGTGGGGGACCTCACCCGCTTCTTCTGCGCCGCGCTGGAGGCGGACCAGAAGAAGGCGCGCCCCGGCCTCGGGGCCCTCGTCCGCGCCTTCGCCTTCGGCGCGACGCGGGAAGACCCGACCGGCTTCTTCATCCGGGATGGCCGCATCGACGTGGCGGACGAAGCCTGGTTCGACGAGAACCCGGTGAACATCCTCCGCCTCTTCGAGGAGGGGCTGAAGACCGGCGCGCTCATCCACCCGAACGCCCACCGCCTCGCCGCGCGGAAGCTCCACCTGATCGACGACGCGCTCCGCCACGATCCGGAGGCGAACGCGATCTTCCTGCGCCTCCTCTCGGAATCGGGAGACCCGGAGCGCGCGCTCCGCCGGATGAACGAGACCGGCGTGCTCGGCGCCTTCATCCCGGAATTCGACCGGATCGTGAGCCTGATGCAGTTCAACATGTATCACAGCTACACCGTTGACGAGCATACGATTCTCGCCGTCGGCAGCCTCCGGAAGCTCGCCTCGGGCGGCCTGATCGCGGACCTTCCGGTGGCGAGCGAGATCATCGCCAAGGGCGTGGACATGCAGGTCCTCACCCTCGCGCTCTTCTTCCACGACATCGGCAAGGGAGACGCGCGCCCGCACGAGGAGGTCGGGGCCGAGATCGCCGCCCGGCTCTGCCCCCGCCTCGGTCTGACGGAGGGGCAGACGGAAATGGTGGAATGGCTCGTTCGCCATCACCTCATCATGTCCGACTATGCGCAGAAGCGCGACATCTCGGACCCGAAGACGGTCCGCGCCTTCGCGGATCAGGTGCGGAGCGTGGAGCGGTTGAAGCTCCTCCTCGTCCTCACCGCGCTCGACATCCGGGCCGTCGGGCCGACCACCTGGAACAACTGGAAGGCGCAGCTCCTCCGCCACCTCTATGCGGACACGCTCGCCGTGCTCGGCGTCGGCAACGAGGGCCTGAGCCGCGCCGGGCGCGTGGCCGAGGCGAAGGCGCGCCTGCGCGAGCGTCTCACGGCCTGGAAGGAGGAGGAGATCGACGCATGGTTCGCCCAGCATTTCCCGCCCTACTGGCTAGGCCTCGACACCGACACGCAGGAGCGGCTGGCCGAGATCGGGCGGAGCGCAAAGCCGGACAACATCCACAGCCGGTTTGACGACGACCCTGCGCGGGACGCCACAAGGCTCTGCCTCTACCTCGCCGATCATCCGGGCCTCTTCAGCCGCATCGCCGGCGCCCTCGCCCTCGCCGGCGCCTCGGTGCGGGACGCGCGGATGTTCACCTCCTCCGAGGGGATGACGACCGCCGTCTTCTGGGTGCAGGACCGGGAGGGCGCCCCGTTCGAGCCGGCGCGGCACGAGCGGATCAAGAAGAGCATCCACCGCGCGCTCCGCGGCGAGTATGTGGCGCGGGAGGCGCTGAAGCCGAAGCGCGAGCTGAAGAAGCGGGAGCGGCCCTTCGACGTGCCGACGACCATCACCTTCGACAACGAAAGCTCCGATCTCTACACCGTCATCGAAGTGGATACGCGGGACCGTGTGGGCCTCCTGCATGACCTCACCCGCGCCCTCGCGGCGGCGAGCATCAACATCGTCTCCGCCGTCATCACCACCTATGGCGAGCAGGCGGTGGACAGCTTCTATGTGAAGGACATTTTCGGGCTGAAGATCCGCTCCGCCCAGAAGCAGAAATCCGTCGAGCAGCGCCTCCGCGACGCGATCCGCCAGGCCGCGGCCGAGGCCGGGGACGCTTCGTGAACGCATCCGCCGCGCGGCCCATCCGCCTCCTCCGCGCCTTCGCCACCGTCGGCTCCTGGACGATGGCGAGCCGCGTGCTCGGCTTCGTGCGGGACGTGATGATCGCCGCCTTTCTCGGCGCCGGGCCAATGGCGGAAGCATTCTTCGTCGCCTTCCGCCTGCCGAACATGTTCCGCCGCTTCTTCGCCGAGGGCGCGTTCAACATGGCCTTCGTGCCGCTCTTCGCGAAGCGGCTGGAGGCGGGGGAGGATGCGAAAGGCTTCGCCGAGGAGGCGATGGCGGGGCTCCTCTTCGTCCTCCTGCTCCTCTCGGCGCTGGCGCTCGTCTTCATGCCGGCGCTCATCTTCCTTCTCGCCGCGGGCTTCGCGGACGATCCGGCGCGGTTCGACCTTGCGGTGCTCTACGCCCGCATCCAGTTCCCCTACCTCCTCTGCATGGCGCTTACGGCGCTCTTCTCCGGCGTGCTGAACGCGTTGGGGCGCTTCGCGGCGCCGGCAGCCGCGCCCGTTCTTCTCAACGTCATCCTGATCGGGGCCATGGCCGTCGCCGCCGGCGCCGCCGCGCCGGTCGGCTCGGCGCTCGCGCTCGGAGTGCTGGCGGCGGGTTTCGCGCAGGTCTGGCTCGTGGCCCGGGCGGCGCGGCTCTCAGGCATGTCGCTGCGGCTCCGCCGCCCGCGCTGGAGCCCGGCGATGCGCCGGCTCGTCGTCCTCGGCGCGCCCGGAGCCGTTTCCGGCGGGGTGATGCAGATCAACCTTCTCATCGGCACGGTGATCGCCAGCTTCCATGCGGGCGCCGTGGCGTGGCTGTCCTATGCGGACCGGCTCTACCAGCTGCCGCTCGGCGTCGTCGGCGTCGCGATCGGCGTCGTCCTCCTGCCGGAGCTCTCGCGCCGCTTCCGGGCGGGGGACGGGGCCGGCGCGCGCGCCGCCTTCTGCCGGGCGGCCGAGTTCTCGATGGCGCTTACGCTCCCTGCCGCCGTCGCGCTCGTCGCCCTCGCCGGGCCGCTCGCCGCCGTGCTCTTCGGCCGGGGCGCCTTCGGCGCGGATGACGCCGCGGCGGTGGCGCGCGCGACGGCGATCTTCGCGCTGGGCCTGCCGGCCTTCGTCATGCAGAAGGTTGTGCAGCCCGCCTACTTCGCGCGGGAGGATACGAAGACGCCGCTTTACTGCGCCCTCGCCTCGGTCGCGCTCAACACCGCGGTCTCGGCCGGCGGCGCGCCGCTGATCGGATGGGAGGCGATCCCCCTCGGCACCACGCTCGCCGGCTGGCTGAACCTCGCCCTTCTCTGGCGCTTCGCACGGGGTTTCGGGGAGGACGTGACGCCGGACGAACGGCTCCGCCGCCGCCTCCCCCGGCTTCTCGCCGCGAGCCTCCTGATGGGCGCCGCGCTCTTCGGCGCCGCGGCGGCGATGGAGGGCGCGCTGGCCGCGCCCGGCCTCCGCTACGCCGCGCTCGGGCTTCTCGTGGCGGGCGGCGGCGTCGTTTACGCGGCGGCGGCCTGGGGGTTCGGCGGTTTCTCGCCGGCGGACCTTCGGGCGGCGATGCGGCGCGGGCGATAGGCGTCAGCGCCCCCGCTTCTCCCGCGTCTTCGCCTTGGCGCGCCTGATCTTGTCCGCCCCCGCCCGCCGCCGCGGCGCCGGGCCGCGCGGCCCGGAGCGGCCGGGGCGGCCGAAGCCCTCCGCGTCCAGCAACTCGAAGAGGAGCCCGCCCGTCAGCGGCGCCGCCTCCATGAGCCGCACGCAGGCGCGGGCTCCCATCGTGATCGTCTTGCCGGATTTCTCGCCCACCAGCGCCGCCCGCGCCTCGTCATGCCGGAAATACTCCGCGCCGAGGGAGGAGATCGGCACCAGCCCGTCCGCCCCCGTCTCGTCCAGCTTCACGAAGAGCCCGAACCGCGCGACGCCGGAGACGCGCCCCTCGAACTCCGCGCCGATCCGGTCGGAGAGATAGGCGGAAAGATAACGGTCCGTCGTGTCCCGCTCCGCCTCCATGGAGCGCCGCTCCGTCATCGAGATGTGCTCGCCGATGGCGGCGAGCCCCTCCGCCTCCTCCCATGTCTGCCCGTCCTCGCCCCAGCCATGCGCCGCGATCAGCGCCCGGTGGACGACGAGATCGGCATAGCGCCGGATCGGCGAGGTGAAATGGGCGTAGGCGCGGAGGTGCAGGCCGAAATGGCCGTAATTGGCCGGCGCATAATAGGCCTGCGTCATGGAGCGGAGCACGGCCATGCCGATCAGCTCCGCATCCGCCCCCTCCGCCGCCGCGTCCAGGAGCTGATTGAGCTGGCTCGTGCGCAGCACCTCGCCCTTGGCGAGCTTGTAGCCGGATTCCTCCGCGATCACCCGCAGCGCCTCGATCTTCGCCGGGTCCGGCTCCTCGTGGACGCGGTAGAGGAGCGGCTTGCGCTTCCGCTCCAGCGTTTCCGCCGCCGCGACATTGGCGAGGATCATGAATTCCTCGATCAGCCGGTGCGCGTCCAGCCGCTCGCGAAAGCCGACGGAGAGGACCTGCCCTTCCGGCGAGAGCTCGATCTTCCGCTCGGGGAGGTCGAGATGCAGCGGCGCCCGCCGTTCCCGCGCCTTCCACGCCGCCGCAAAGGCGCCGTAGAGCGGGCGGATCACCGGGTCGAGAAGCGGGCCGGTCGCATCGTCGGGCCGCCCGTCCATCGCCGCCTGGACCTGTTCATAGGTCAGCGAGGCGGGGGAGCGCATGAGGCCGCGGTGGAAGGAATGCCCGTCCATCGCGCCGTCCGGCCCGAGCCGCATCCGCACGGCGAGACAGGGCCGGTTCGCGCCCTCGTGCAGCGAGCAGAGATCGCCCGAAAGCGCCTCCGGCAGCATCGGCACCACCCGGTCGGGGAAATAGGTGGAGTTGCCGCGCAGCTTCGCCTCCCGGTCGAGCGCGGAGCCGGGGCGGACGTAATGGGCGACATCCGCGATGGCGACCCAGACGATCCAGCCCCCCTCCCGCTCCGGGTCCGGCTCGGCGAAGACGGCGTCGTCGTGGTCCCGCGCGTCTGAAGGGTCGATCGTGACGAGCGGAAGATGGCGGAGATCCTCCCGCTTCTTCGAGATCCGCACCGGCTTCGCCGCCGCCGCCTCGGCCAGCGCGGCCTCGGGGAAGATCGTGGGGATGCCGCGGGCGTGGATCGCGATGAGGGAGACGGCGCGCGGGGCGCCCGGGTCGCCCAGCCGCTCGACGACGCGGCCATGGCGGAGGCCGAAGCGGGGGCCCGGAACCTGCTCCACCTCCACCAGTTCGCCATCAAGCGCGTCGCCCGCGTCGACGACGATCATCTCGTCCTGCTTGCGGTCGACGGGGACGAGCCGGCCGCCCGCGCCCTCCGCGCGGAAGATCCCGAGGCTCCGCTGCGCGCCGGCGGCGATCTTTCGGATCATCCGCGCCTCGTAGAGGTGAGGCTCCGAATCCGAGGGCCGGAGCCGGGCGAGGAGGCGGTCTCCCTTGCCGAGGGCCGGGTCGCCCTTCTTCTCCACGATCACGATGCGGGGCGCAGGCTCCGCCCCGGCCCAGGAGAGCGGGCGGGCGAAGAGGTCGCCCTCCGGCCCCGCGCCCTCCACCGTCAGCATGCCGACGGGCGGCAGCATCCCGTCGCCCCGGAAGGCGCGGCCCGCCTTCTTCAGCGCGCCGTCGGCCTGCATCTCCCGCAGCATCCGCTTGAGCTCGACCCGCGCCTCCCCCTTCAGGCCGAAGGCGCGGGCGATGTCGCGCTTCGAGGCCTTCTCCGGATTGTCGCGGACGAAGTCGAGAATTGCGTCGCGTGTGGGGAGGTCTCGCATCCGCGAGATATGGCGGAAGGGATGCGCCGCGTCTACCCGGCGGGCCCCCGGCGGCGGCTCCGGGGGCCCGCGCTGGGCCGTCCCGAGGGGGATAACCATGGTTATCCAGACCAGAGCATTGATTTCATGTAGTTTTCAAAAATTTCGAAATTTTTCCGGCCATTCGGGCCGCCGCGCATGGCCCGGCATTGACATGCGCCCGGCCTTGCGGAGAGGTCGCGCCATGATCCCCCGCGGCTTTGACCCTGCGCCCCGCGCCTACGCCCGCTACGTCACCGCGATCCGGCGTTCCGCCCGCGGCCCGGAAGCCGCGCCGGCGGAGACGGACTTCCCCGGCCTCGAACGCTGGCTGCTCGGCGCGGCGATGGAGGAAGGCGACCCGATGCTCCTCATCGAGTCCTTCCTCTGGGGCCTCCGCGCCGCGGGCCTGCCGCTCGACCGGGCGAGCTTCCATGTCGGCACGCTCCACCCGCAGATCGCCGGCTACGCCTGGAACTGGCGGGCGGAGGACCGGATCATCGACGAGGTGATCGTCGGGCCGGAGGCGCGCGCGCAGGCCGCCTATCTCCGCAACCCGCTCCACCCCGTCTTCGACCGGGGCGAGACGGCGCGCGGCGACCCGCAGGAAGCGGCGGACCGCGCCCGCTTCCCCCTCTTCGAGGATCTCGCGCCGCAGGGGGTGACGGATTACGTCGCCCGCCCCATCGGGCGGCGCGGCCGGCACTACAACGCCGGCACCTACGCCACGACGCAGGCGGGCGGCTTCACGGCGGCGGAGATCGCGGCGCTGGACCGGTTCTATGACCTCTTCGCGCTGCATCTCGAACGGCACATTTCCGAGCTGATCGCGCGGAACGTCGCCGGCGCCTATCTCGGCGCCATCGCCGCGGGCGAGGTGCTGAAGGGCGCCATCGCCCGCGGCGCCGGGCGCCCGATCCGCGCGGTGATCTGGGTCTCCGACCTTCGGGACTATTCCGGGCGGGCGGACCGGATGGAGCCCGGCGCGGTGACGGCGATGCTCAACCTCTATTTCGGCGCGCTCTCCGGCGCGGTGATGGAGGCGGGCGGCGAGGTGCTGAAATTCGTCGGGGACGGCCTCCTCGCCGTGTTCCCGACGAAGGCGGGCGAGGCCGAGGCGGCGCGCACCGCGCTCGCCGCCGCGCGGGAGGGGCTGGCGCGGGTCGAGGCGCTGAACGCCGCGCCGCCGCCGGAACTCTCCCCCGCCGCCCTGCCGCTCCGCAGCGGGCTCGCGCTCCATCTCGGGGAGGTCTTCTTCGGCAATGTCGGCGCGCCGGACCGGCTGGATTTCACCGTGATCGGCCCGGCGGTGAACGAGGCGAGCCGGGTCGAGGCGCTGACGAAGACGCTGGGCCGCCCGCTCCTCCTCACCGAGGCGGTGGCGGCGCTGACCGGGGAGCGGCTGGAGGACATGGGCGCCCACGCCCTCCGCGGCGTCGGCGCCCCGGTGCGCCTCTTCGCAGGCTGAGACGTTTCAGGCCCGGCGGTCCACCAGCGTCTCGAACCCGCCCCACATCATCCGCATCCCGTCGAAGGGCATTTCGCCCATCTCCTTCATGCGCGGGTCGTTCATCATCTCGGCGAACGCCTTGTCCGCCGTCGCCTTGTCCGGCCATTCCATCCAGGAGAAGACGACGCTCTCCCCCTCCGCCTTCTTCACCGCCATGGGGAAGGAGGTGACCTTCCCGTCCGGCACATCCGCGCCCCAGCATTCGCGCAAGGCGAGGCAGCCGAGATCGCGGAAGATCGGCCAGGCCGCCTCGGCATGGGCGCGGTAGCGCTCGCGGTTCTCGTCCGAGACGGCGAGCAGGAAGCCCGAAACGTAGCTCATTCTCCATCCTCCCTGAGTCGATGACAGGAAGCTTGACGGTCATTTATTTTGATATCAAGTTATTTTCCATGATGGACCCCGCCCTCCCCCTCTCCGCCACCCATGAAGTGCGGGACCGGTGCCTCTGCCTCCATGTCCAGCGCGCCGCGCGGGCGCTGGCGCGGCGCTTCGACGAGGCGCTGCGGCCCTTCGGCCTCACGAACGGGCAGTTCTCGCTCCTGATGTCGCTCAACCGGCCCGAGCCGCCGCGGATCGGAGACCTCGCGCCCTTCCTCGCGATGGACGCGAGCACGCTGACCGCCGCGCTGAAGCCGCTCCGCCGCCGCGGCCTCGTCTCCGTGACGGCGGATGCGGAGGACGCGCGCGCCCGCCGCCTCGCGCTGACGGATGCGGGGCGGGAGGCGCTGAAAGCCGCGCTCCCCGCATGGCGCGCGGCGCATGACGCGCTCGACGCGGGGCTTCCGGAGGATGGGCCGGATGCGCTCAGGGGCCTGCTTCGGCGCGTCGCCTGACCGGATTGCGGCGCCGCGCCGCCCTCACCCCGCCCGCCCCGCCGCCGGCCTCGGCGCCG